>CAZLEW010000018.1:8140-11208 GCA_964558635.1 uncultured Candidatus Peribacteria bacterium | reverse complement strand
TGAGCTGTGAACCCATCTCGACAAGCTTCGAGAGGTCGATTGGCAAGTTGTGTGGCAAGTTCTTTGGCAAACAGCGAACGGTGATGGAATCGAGGGCCGTCACGAGGATGGCGCCTTCCTTCACAGCAGGAGATTCTCCTTCGAAGAGGATGCTCACATCAGCTTCCACTTCTTTCTTCATATCGACCGCGAAGAAATCGACGTGTGCTATTGCATCGGAGACGGGATCGAATGTCACATCATGGAAGAGCACAGGGACCTTCTTCCCTCCAAGATCGAGCTCCACAAGCGAGCTTTCACCTGCTTTTGTGTAGGCTTTCATCAACGCGACCTTCTCGCATTGGAAGGAAATATTCTCCGTCTTGTTCCCGTAGACAACGCATGGAACAACGCCCGTACGGCGCAATTGGCGCGCAGAGACGTCAGAGGAGCGTGTAGCCGTGAGAAGGGGGACCATATCCATAAGCCGGGGGAGTGTAAGGGGGTCAAGGGGGCTTTGCAAGAGGGAAAGCGGCTTCCGTGTAGAATAGCCCTATGACAGATGTATTTGCAGGGCTTCGAAAACGCATTGCGAAGGCTCCTACTGGCCCTGGCGTGTACCGTTGGCTTGATGAAGAGGGGGGTGTGCTCTATGTCGGAAAGGCGAAAAACCTCCGCGAGCGCCTGAAGAGTTACGTCGCGGCGAAGCCCGATATGAACATCGGACCTTGGAAGTTGTCGCTCATTGCGCGCATCCGCAATATCGATTGGACGGTGACAGCATCAGAACTCGAGGCGTTGGTGCTCGAGACCAATCTGATCAAAGAGTATCGACCGAAGTACAACGTGCTCATGAAAGACGGGAAGAATTACGTGTACGTTCGGGTGACGGTAAAAGATCCGTATCCGACGGTCGACGTCGTGCGTCAGATTGAACACGATGGTGCGCAGTACTTCGGGCCGTATCTGCGCGCGGTAGATACACATCGCGCACTCGATCAGGTGCAAGAGTTGATTGCATATCGTGCGTGTAAAGAGTCGCTTGCGGTGCTCAATCGTGGTGGGGATCCGTCATTGCTTCGTCCGTGTCTTGAGTATCACATTGGTCAATGTTGTGGGCTTTGCGCGGGGGGTATGAGCGCGTCGGAGTATCTCTCGCGGATCGAACGTTTGGTCTCGTACTTCAAGGGTGATTATGGCCCGCTCATCGCTCGTGCCGACGAGCTGATGCGTCAAGCTGCACAATTGAAGCAGTTTGAACGAGCGTCTCACTTCCGCGATACGTTGCAGTCGCTTCGAGCAATGGCGGAGCGCCAGATCGTTTCTGATACGTCCGGCGACGATGTTGATGTGTTTGGTGTTGCGCTGCTCTCGGGGGCGGTGCATGCGGTGCTCCTGCGGAAGCGCGGAGGAAAATTGATCGAAGAACAGTCGTTCTCGCTCATGGGTCGAAGCGAGAGTATCGACGACGTGTTAGAGCAGCTTCTTCCGCAGTACTATGAGGCATCGACGGATGTGCCGGATATCGTCCTTGTCGGGAGTGATTTTTCGAGCCGTAGCGCTATGGAAGCATTGCTCTCAGAGCGGCGGGGGAAGAAGGTGCATGTGGCGGTCCCCGTGCGCGGGACGAAGTCGCAACTCTTGTCGCTTGCAGAGCGGAACGCGCAGGAGAAGGCGTTGAAGGCGGAAGCCTCGTGGGAGGCGGATGCGCGCAACACCGAGGAGGCCTTGTTTGCGTTGCAGCAGCTCCTTGGTATGTCTGTTCCTCCTGAGCGTATCGAGGGGTACGACATCTCGCATCTCGGCGGTACCGAAACTGTGGGGAGCATGGTGGTGGCAGTGCATGGTAAACCCCGGAATGATCACTATCGCAGTTTCACGATTCGTACGCTGCAGCGAGGGGATGTTGATGATTACCAGTCGCTGCGCGAAGTCCTGACGCGGCGATTTCGTCATTTGGTGGGTGGGATCAAAGCTGAGGAAGCGCGATGGACGGAAGAGGGGGTGACCGTGAAGAAGAAAGCAGAAGCAGAAAGCAGTACGAAGATGATTGCAGAGAAAGAGGGGGAAATTGTGGCGAGTGCGACCTTGATGGAGACAGACAAGCACTGCGAACTGACAGCACTTCATATCGATCCGCCGTATGCCGACGGTCCGCTTGCGTCGTTCCTTCTTCGCAAGGCGGTACAGGCAGCGAAAGACAAAGTGTACGTCGTGATTGATTCCGAGCGTGAATCGCAGTATGCGGCATTAGGGTTTCGTCATGTGCAGCGCGCACCGAAGGAATTTGATGGCCGTGTGAGCGACGGGAAGATTCTTATGGTGTGCGATCCGAAGGATCAGAAACCTGATGTGTCGCTTAGTACGAAACCCGATTTACTCGTGATCGACGGCGGTAAGGGCCAGCTCGCGGTGGCGGTCGAAGCACTTGCGAATTGGAAGCTCGATATCCCTGTGCTTTCGCTCGCGAAAAAAGAAGAAGAGGTCTTCGTGCCGGGTCATTCGTCTCCGCTGTCGTTCCCGCAGGAGAGCCCCGCACGATTCCTCCTCATGCGACTACGGGATGAAGCACATCGTTTTGCGAACAATCATCGCAAGAAACGCGCGTGGAACACGTTTGTGAAGGATTGAGACAACGTTGTCACTCGCATTTTTCATGAAGAACGCGTACGATGCGGTTTGTTTTCTCCTCTTTTTTTCCACACATTTCTATGCGCAAACTTACACTTCTCCTTGGCGCGATGGGCGGCGCAATGGCTGGGTACGTCTTCAGTAATAAGACACTGCGAGATGAGCTGACAAATGCAAAGGATGCCGAAGCAGCAGGAAAGGTTTTAGCAAAACATCTTTCGAAAGATGGCAAGCAAGTAGGATCCGAAGTAAAGAAGTTCATCGAGAGCGACGAAGTGCAGAAGAACCTGACGAAGGCGAAAAAGTATGCGTTGGATCAAGCGAAGGAATTGCAGAAGAATGCGGTTTCTCTCATGAAGGAGGGGCAGAAGCAGATTGAGTCATCCACGAAGAAGACGGTGAAATCCGCGGCGAAGAAGCTGAAGGCAAAGAAAGCCTGATCGATGTCATCTCTTGCG
>CAZLEW010000018.1:4408-8130 GCA_964558635.1 uncultured Candidatus Peribacteria bacterium | reverse complement strand
CCTCTGTATGACTTTTACTTTCACCCTTTGGATCGTTCTCGGTTCTGGCGTTGTCTCGCTCTTTGGGGCGGGCATTCTTCGTGCGTTTATCGGTAAGGCACCGGCGGGCGACGAGAAAATGCGCGTTATCGCGGGCAAAATTCGCGAAGGCGCCATGGCGTTCCTCACCCGTGAGTACTCGGTCATCGTGCCGTTCGTCTTGGTCGTCGCGGCGCTTCTCTATCTGTTCCTCGACGCGCGCGTTCTCAGCGATACGCAGACGTGGTCCACTCCCTACACTGCTCTCAGTTTCATCGTTGGCGCATTCTGCTCGGGCCTTAGCGGCTTCGTGGGCATGCGCACCGCCACGATCGCCAACGTCCGCACAGCGGAGGCTGGCAAGACGAGCATCATGAAGGCGCTTCAGATTTCGTTCTTCAGCGGTGCGACGATGGGTCTCGGCGTCGTCGGTCTCGCGCTCATCGGTTTCGTCGGTCTGCTCCTCATTCTCCTGCAGGTGACGGATATCGAGACGGCGGTTCGGGGACTTACGGGCTTTGGCTTCGGTGCCTCGGTCGTGGCGCTCTTCGCTCGCGTGGGTGGCGGCATCTACACGAAGGCGGCGGACGTCGGAGGGGATCTCGTGGGGAAGGTCGAGGCGGGTATCCCGGAGGATGATCCCCGCAACCCAGCGACGATCGCTGATAGTGTCGGTGACAACGTTGGCGACGTGGCGGGTATGGGCGCGGATCTTTTCGAAAGCTACATTGGTGCGATCCTCGCGACCATGCTCGTGGGCATGCATCTCGCGATCGCCAACATCTCTCAGGAATCGCTCTTGGCCTACCCGTTGCTGCTCTGTGCCATCGGTGTCGTTGCCTCGATCCTCTCACTTGGCGTTGTCCGCACGGGTGACCCAGAGAAGGTTCAGGGTGCGCTGAAGAACGGCATGGTCGTCTCGGGCGTCTTGTTCCTCGGTGGTGCTCTGTGGCTCACGCTCGCGTGGTTTCCTGCGGAATTCGCGTGGCGCGTGTTCTGGGCTGTCACGGCCGGCATGATCGCGGGTGTCGTGGTTGGTCTCCTGACCGAGTACTACACGGCTAGTAAGTATCGCCCGGTGAAGAATCTCGCCGATTCGTCTAAGACGGGTCCTGGCACGGTGCTCATCGAGGGCTTGGCTCTCGGCTATGAGTCGACTGCGCTCCCGATCTTCGCCATCGTTATCGCCATGGGTGTCGCGTACGCCTTCGCCGGTCTCTATGGCATCGGTGCTGGTGCGGTGGGCATGCTTGCCACGCTCGGCATGACGCTCGCCATCGATGCGTTCGGTCCTGTGGCCGACAACGCCGGCGGTATTGCGGAAATGGCCGGCCTCCCGCCGGAAGTACGTGAACGCACGGATGCCCTCGACATGGCGGGCAACACGACGGCGGCTATCGGCAAGGGCTTTGCCATCGCGGTTGCTGGCTTCATGTGTCTTGCACTGTTTGGCGCCTTCAAGGAAGACTCTGGACTGACCGCCATCGACGTCAGCAAGACCTCAACACTCATCGGCCTCCTCCTCGGCGGCATGTTGCCGTTCCTGTTCTCGGCTCTCACGATGCGTGCGGTCGGCCGCGCGGCTATGGAGATTGTGGAGGAAGTACGCCGCCAGTTCCGCGAGATCCCCGGTCTCATGGAAGGCACGGCGGATAGCGACCCTGCTACATGTGTGTCTATCGCCACGAAGGGCGCGATCAAGCAGATGATCGCTCCGGGCCTCATTGCCGTTGTGTCGCCGGTCCTTACGGGTTTGGCGCTCGGTCGCGAAGCGCTTGGAGGTCTCCTCGCCGGCGCACTTGTCTCGTCGATCATGCTCGGCATGTCGATGGCGAACTCAGGTGGTGCGTGGGACAATGCAAAGAAGTTCATCGAGAAGGGAAACCTCGGCGGCAAGAAGAGCGACGCCCACAAGGCCGCTGTGGTCGGAGACACGGTCGGCGACCCGTTCAAGGATACGTCTGGTCCGTCTCTCAATATCCTCGTGAAGCTTATGACCATGATGGCCGTCGTCACGGCCACGATGTACGGCGCCACAGGGTTCATCCTCTAAGCCGCATTCCTCTGAATCAACAAGACCGTTCCACTTGGGTGGAGCGGTCTTGTGATGTTATGTGTGTGCACTGTCAGGTGGTGCGAGCGCGTGTAGACGTGGGAAAGACGACGCTCTTCGCCAGGCATGCGTTGGCGGTTTTACTGTTGCGTCTTCCCGCCATTACGGGTAAAAATTGCCCATGGACGACCATACGAAGCCGGATAACAAGGAATACGCGGAATTACATTTTCACCTCGGGCAGAGTGTGGAACCTCATATTTTGTGGGCAATTGCCCACGAACAGGGGATTAAGTTGCCGAGCAAAGATTATTGGGAATTTAACGATCTGGTGCGACTGAATAAGGAGACGATTACCTGGGAGGATTACCACAAGTTGTTTCATCTCACGGAATTGATTCAAAGTTCGCCCGTCGCGATGGAACGGACGGTGTACGAAGTGATCACGGGTGCGTATCGGGTGAGTAATATCACACTGCAGGAACCAGGGTTTAACCCATTCAACCGTAACCGTGCGGGCGAACGCGATCTCGATACGATTATTCTGGCCGCATTGCGCGGTATGGAGCGCGCACTGGTCGAGTTTCCTGTGCTTCAGGCGGGGTTGATCATCATGCTTGATCGGCGCCAATCGAAAGAGGTGAACACCATCGCGGTGCACAAGGCAATAAAGTATCGCACGCGTGGCATTGTGGGGATCGATATTGCGGGCCCTCGTGGCGAGGAACCGTTTGACTATGCTGATTACACGGAATTGTATGCCGAGGCGCGTGATGCTGGCTTAAAAACAACCGTGCACACGGGTGAGGATGGCACGGCGGAAGAGATGGCGTATGTGTTGAAGCATTTGCCGCTTGATCGCTTAAATCACGGATTTAAAGCGTATACGGATACGGCGCTTATGGCAGAAGTCGTGAAGCGCAATCTTTGTCTCTGCATTTGCCCAACATCAAGCTTGAGCGTGAAGTTTTTCGAGAATCCAGCGCATATGAAGGTGATCCTTCGGACGCTCCTCGAGCATGGTGTGAAGTTTTGCATCAATACCGATAACCCTTCGATGCTTCGTACCACGATGCGTAAGGAAGTGCAGTTGATGCGTGAGTATGCGATCCTCTCAGAGGAGGAAATTGATCGCACGATGGAGTGGGCACGCGAGGCGACGTTCATTCCCACAGCACCAGGGAAGAATATTTATTTATAGGTCGATCACCGTTTGCGTTTCGCCATTCGCGGAGTAGTATCCGCTCGGGCTTTTCCCCGCACTTCGCTCGGTTATCGCTATGGTTAAAATGCCCACGCAATCGTCCCGTACGCCCCCTTCAAAGGGGAAACGGGCAGCTTCATCAAAAAAGGGGAAGGGTCCGCGTTTCGTGATCGTAACGGGCGGTGTCTGCAGCAGTCTTGGCAAGGGTATTGCCGCCGCGTCGATCGGTGCGATCTTGAAGGCTGCCGGGTTGAAGGTGTTCGTGTTAAAACTCGATCCGTATTTGAATATTGACCCAGGGACGATGTCGCCATTTCAGCATGGTGAGGTGTTTGTGACGGATGACGGTGCGGAGACAGACCTGGACCTTGGCCACTACGAGCGGTTCATCGACGAGCCGATGAGCAAGCTTAGCACCGTGACGACGGGGAAGATCTACACCGAAGT
>CAZLEW010000018.1:0-4398 GCA_964558635.1 uncultured Candidatus Peribacteria bacterium | reverse complement strand
CGTGCCACACATTACCGATGCTATCAAAGCGTCGATGGATCGCGCCGCCATCGAGAGCGGGTGCGACGTGCTGATGGTTGAGATTGGGGGGACGGTGGGAGATATCGAAGGCGAGCCGTTTCTCGAGGCCGTGCGCCAATTGAAAGGCGAGCTTGGTCCGGAGAGGATCTTTCATGTGCACTTAACACTGCTGCCGTACTTGGCCGGGAGTAAGGAGCTCAAGACGAAGCCGACGCAGCTCTCGGTTCGGGAGCTCCGACGCATTGGGTTGCACCCCGATATGATCCTTGCGCGTGCCGATTATGCTATCGCCCCGGATCTCCTCGCGAAGATTTCGAAATTCTGCGACGTCCCGCGTGAGGCGGTCATTCCCGCGCCGACACTCGATTCTATCTATGATGTGCCGGAGAGTTTCCAACGGTATAACGTTGGGCAGATTATTGCGAAGCGTCTTGGTTTTGGGGAAGTTCGCCCGAATATGCGCCGCTGGGTGGAGGGTGGTAAACGCCATGCCGCGGCGAAGGGCACGGTGAGGGTCGCGCTCGTGGGGAAGTATACGAATTTGGAGGATGCGTACATCAGCGTCATTGAATCGATCAAAACGGCGGCGATTTTTGAAGGAGCACATGCAGAGATTCTTTGGATCGATAGTGAGAAGCTTGAGCAAGATGATATCCATGAATGGAAGCGCTTGAAGACGGCCGATGGCATTCTCGTGCCGGGAGGCTTTGGGAAGCGCGGCATCGAAGGGAAAATCAAAGCTGCCCGGTACGCCAGGACCGAACAGATCCCATACCTCGGTCTGTGTCTCGGCGCACAAATTCTCGCGATCGAGTTTGCGCGCGCTGCGCTTGGCAACCAGAAGCTCACGAGCGAGGAATTCGATGAAGACGGGAAGCTCAGTCGCGATCACTACGTCGTGCACTTTCTGCCCGGCCAGAGTAAAGAGAAAGAGAAGGGTGGTACGCTTCGTCTGGGCGCATACGAGTGTAAGTTGCTGCCTGGGTCGAAGGCAGCGATAGCGTATGGGAAATCGCTCATTAGTGAGCGCCATCGCCATCGCTACGAATTCAACGATGTGTTTCAGAAGGATCTCGAAGCACATGGGCTGGTATTCTCGGGTGTGTGGAAGGAACGCGGTCTCATGGAGATCGTTGAGGTGAAGAACCACCCGTTTATGGTGGGATCGCAGTTTCACCCGGAGTTTAAGAGCCGTCCCCATACGCCCCATCCGCTGTTTGCAGGCTGGATGAAGGCAATTATGAAACATTGAATATGACACATCGCATCCTCATTGTCGGCGGCGGATTCGGCGGGGTCACGGTTGCCCGTCGTCTTGGCAAGCAACAAGTACCCGATGTTGAAATCACGGTTCTGACCGATCGTCCATGGCTCGAGTATTACGGCGTGCTCTATCGCTTAATTCGCGGAGCGCACTATTCGGAGGCGTGTATTCCGTTACCGATGATCCTGCCGAAGGGGGTGACCATGACGATTGATCGCGCAGTGGCCATCGACGCCGTTACGAAGGTCGTACAGGGGGCGAAGGGTGTAGTATACGCGTACGACACGCTGGTGGTGGGTGTTGGTGCGGAGCCGGCGTACTTCGGTATTCCGGGCATGAAGGAGCATTCGTTTACGGTGTCACACGCCGGTCATGCGTTGCGTTTGCGTGATGATATTCGTGCCGAAATCGAGGCGATGCGTACGGCTGATCCTGCAACACGTCGCACGCTTGGCCGTTTTGCGGTCATCGGTGCGGGGGCTACGGGGGTTGAGATGTCCGGCGATATGCTCCACGAAGCTCAGACGCTCGCACAGAAGAACGGACTCGATCCGTCCCTCGTATCGGTTGATTTGATCGAGGCGGCTGATCGCGTGTTACCCATTACCGAACCGACGTGTTCTGCGAAGACCTTGAAGCGCCTGCAGTCGATCGGCGTGAACGTGTTGCTTCAGACGGCGGTAGAATCGGCGGAGAAAGGAAGATTGCACCTCAAAGGCGGTCGGACCATCGAAGCCGGCATGATCCTTTGGACTGCAGGCGTTAAGGCGAATGGCTTACTTGCGGGTATCGCCGGCATGGAGTTCGATAAGCGGGGAAGGGTCATTGTGGATGACCACCTGAAGGCTAAAGGAGTGTCGGATGTGTTTGTCGTTGGTGATGCTGCATCGACGAAGTTTGCCGGTATGGCGCAAACCGCGATCGATGACGGGATGTTTGTGGCGAAGGTCATCGCTGCCGAGCTTGCTCATCGCACGCCGCCGACGTATGCCCCGCGACTTCCAGCGTACGCCATTCCCGCAGGGCCGAATTGGGCGGCGGTGAAGTATTCGTTCATTCGTGCGTACGGTGTTCCTGGGTACGTTCTCCGTCGCTTGGCGGATATCCACGTCTACATGCTCATCATGCCGTGGAGGCATGTGCACCGGGCATTTTTCGGCACGATTCGATTCTCGAATTACGGCATACCGGAGCCAAAGTACACGTCATGAAGGAGTGTTATCACTCGTCAATGCAGAGTGCTAGACAGCACGGCATTGCGCCGCTACACTGATGCTGTTTTATTTTTTCTCCACTCACCTATGATTATCGATGGTGGTTGTGGTTGCGGTCAGCAGAAGTAATGCTGCCCCGAAGACACAACAAAGCGGCCTTCGGGCCGTTTTTTATGTCATGCCTCGGTACAATTTCGTGCGCGAAATCACTCGGCATGACACGGTCGGCGCCGAACACCTATCTACCGGTAGGCAGGCTCGACATGACACATGCGCATAGGCAAGAGTAGCATATTTGTCAGGCCAAGTGATTTTTTCATGAGAATAAATCGTACCGAGGCCTAAACCTTCATCTCCAGCCAGTAGAGCAACTGCTGCTTTCGCTTTTTAACCGTGATGTGTACGGGGCGTTCTTCGCGTAGCACCTGGTACACGTGGATGAATCCGCCGAGTGTAAATATGAGGATACCCAGCATCAACTGTCGCGACGCTGCTGCACGTGCGTATGCATCTGTTACATCTTTTTGTAGTGTCACTGCGTCTGCGGCGCCGTGGAGGTTTTCTGCTGAATGGAGTGTTGTAAGCAGTGCGCCGCCTCCATGTGTCACGAGTTGCCCACGGAGGTCGCTAAAAGGTGTTGTCACCATGAGTGCTAAACCGAGAGCGAGGTATGTAGTCACGAGGGATCTGTGGAGTCGTTTCATGTGAGTGTGTGTATGGTGAAGTAGCTGATCATTGTAGCAGAAACTCTGTGCAGAGTCGATAGAAATGATCATCAACGTTCATCACATAGTGTTCGTTGAGTGTTTACTGTGGGAACTGATCGATGATGGAGCGGAGGATTTTGTAGTATTGATAGGACGCATAACTTCCCGCACCCAGTGCAATGATCGACACGATGGTTATATACTTCCAGTACGCTTTCCCCCATGTTGTCTGTGTTGCGGGGCGTCCTCGTACTTCCTCGAGGATCTGTTGTTGTACAGTTGCGAGGGCACGGATTTCTTTGAGGAGCATCTTGGAATCGTCAGCCATAGGGTGATCGTACGGTGAACTCTGCAGACCGTAAAGCTCACAAACTGCTTTCTCTAGCTCGATGCACGTTGTTGCAGTGGCTGGAACAGTCGACTGTCATTGTTGAGATGTTTTCCACAGGAACAACTCTTCCTTCGGGAAGCGCACTTTCTTCTCGGTGGCGGCTTCATCATCTGCTGCACGGAAGCCGACCGCAACGAGGACAGCCGCAGTCAGGTTGGCGTCCAGGAGGCCGAGATCAACATCCACATGTGCAGGGTCGAATCCTTCCATCGGGCAAGTATCGATGTTGTTTTCTGCGGCAGCGGAGAGCAAAAAGCCGACGGCAATGTACGCTTGGCATCGGAGCCACACCGCCAGTGCCTCGGGTGTTTTCGCGCTGATGAACCCCATTATCATATCGTGGAATCCTTTCAGATCTTCCGACGGGATGCCGCGGGTCTGCACAATGAGATCAATGTATTTCGTGACGTATGCTTCGTTGATGGAGCGCATCGGGCATACGGCGATCAAGTGCGATGCATCGGTGATTTGTGCCTGCCCCCACGCATGTTCACGGATGTTGGCACGAATGAGAGGATCGGTGATGACGACAATGCGGTACGGTTGCAACCCAAACGATGAAGCCGACAACTGCACAGATTCGAGGAGATCATCGATCTGCTGTTGAGAGAGCATTTTGCTGGCATCAAATTTCTTGGTGGCATAACGCCAGCGGAGGTGTTCGTTGAAGGTGGTCATGGAGACGGGGAGGAGAATCCGGAGTGTCGGAACAATGCATGGTACTGCACATGCACGAAGAAAGACATCATCCTGTTGTTTGGAGTATTGAATTGTTTGTATGCGAAGTTGATTGGCAGCCCT
>CAZLEW010000017.1:10385-13440 GCA_964558635.1 uncultured Candidatus Peribacteria bacterium | reverse complement strand
GGTAATGGAGTCCATTACATAGTGTCTCATTCTGTACAAGAACTGCAGTCAATCAACGATCTTTCGAATGTACTCGTGAAGGACTTTGTTGATCCGGTGAAGCCGATGGGGAAGATAGTTGGAAGTGCAATACGTGCTGGTTTCGATACTGTGATCGGAGGGGCTCAAATTGCCGCTCGGTCGATGGATCACTTCGTGTCGTACATTCAACGCCAAACAGTTGGCGAGGTCATGTACATCTCGTCCGTGTTCAGCGATGGTATTCATAGTGCAGGTGAACAGACGACCGCATTCGTGCGCCTTGTTGCGTATCGCCTCACGCCGACGGAGCATCTCTTAAAAAAGCCGATTGCATCGTCATTGCCGCCTCTTCAGTACACTACAAGTCTACGCAAAGAGAACGGAGTACTGGTTATTGCGAGTCTGCATGTCCAAGTGTTGAATGATGAAGGTTCGCCGTATGTGCACACGCCAGTCGTTCTCTTCTCCTCGCCGAAGCTTGCGGTGACGAATGAAAATGGTGTCGCAACGTTCGTCGATGTTGAGGCGAGGGAGCATGAGCTCGAGATTCATCGATCGGACGGTGTTGTCGAACGTCGTCAGATTGCTCTGCAGGTACCGTCGACGCTGGATCCTCGTACTCTCACTCAACCAGTCGCCGTGAATTTGCCGCTCGTGCGCGTGACGGTCGAGGGCGATGTCATGCATGGGGCCGCACCAGGAACGTCACCATCGTGGTGGATGTTCATTGCATTCATCGCGGTCCTCATCTGCACGAATATCACAGGGCTCTGGTGGTGGGTGCATCATCGACACGTTGGTTCGAGTGCTCTAAAGCTTGTTCCTTCGCGTACGACGTCCATAGTGCAGAGCGAACTTGTTGCTTCCCACCCAAACGAGAAGGTGCCAGATGACAGAAGCGTCAGTGTGATCTCTCCTGATGGGAATGCACGGTAGAGAACATCGTTTCTTGCTTGTAGAACACGATCTTTTTTCTGGCGTTGCAGTGACAGGAGTGAGCTGCCACTTGCATCGACGAGTGCGAATGTCGTGATATTCAGTGCGGAGACAACGCCCAATTCGCCTCCGGGAGGACCGTCCTGTTTTGTCGCGACGAGAAATTCATCTGATCCGTCACCGTCAATATCGTACCTGGTTGCGAGTTCTACATTGTTTTCCTTGAGCATGAGGGCGACGCTGCGAACAATTGCGTCTTCTTGTGCTTTTTTCGTTTCCCATGCTGATCGCTCAGTCGCATCGGCATGTTGCCATGCTTTGTACTCTTCCG
Organism: uncultured Candidatus Peribacteria bacterium; assembly: GCA_964558635.1. GTDB lineage: Bacteria > Patescibacteriota > Gracilibacteria > Peribacterales > Peribacteraceae > DALYDP01. The sequence continues at coordinate 12,152 of CAZLEW010000017.1, read as the reverse complement.
TGTACTCACGGATCTCCGCGTCGCTCATGCCGATGAAGAACGGAATGCTCCCCGAGGCAACGAGGACGTTTGTGTCTCCAGGGGCGTAGACGTCGATACGAAATTCGAACGGTGATGGTTTCCAGTCGTCTTTTGCTTGCAAGCTGAACCGAGCAACGGTCGCACCAGATTGCAGCACGATGGACGTTCTGCCCATTGGCATCTGCCGTTCATCCGGCGAGAACCATGTCGCACTTACGCTTGAGCCATCCATTGGGGCGCTAAACGAGGCAACACCAAGAATCCTGTGTTCGTTCGTTAGGAAATTCGATCGGAATCGTAAGGAGTCGATATTCGTCGTTAATGTGCCACTACTAACACCGATGAATTGAATGCTCGGTTTCTGTTGGCTACATCCGACCAATGCAATGACAGCGCAAGCGACGAGAACGTGTTTCATGGAGTGCATGGTACCAAGCTTCGCGATGGAATTGAATGTGCCAGAGTGTCTCATGCGTGAGATGTACTGATGTGCTACGGAAGGACTGTTGCAAGGTTGGTATCATCCGTCATCATGATGCGTGGCCATTTCATCCAATCGTGTACCTCGGTGAGGTTTCGCGGGTCCATGATCGTTGCTGTTTCGTAGCCCGCCGCTTTGGTGGCGTCGCGCACACGCTGGTTATGGGCCGTGCCTGGGTAGGCGAGGTGCTTCACGGGTTGGCCAATCAGTTCTTCGAGGAGTCGCTTGCTCTCGGTCAGTTCCCATGCGAGGTCTGCGTCGTTCAAGCCGGGGAGTGCGCGGTGGGTCATGGTGTGCGCGGCAATCTCGTGGCCCTTTGCATAGAGATCGAGCGCGCGGTCACGGTTTACCATGTGTGCGGCATCCAAGTACTTCACGATGAGGTAGAAGACAGCCTTCTGGCCATGCGCTTCGAGAATGGGCAGTGCGGTGTCGTACTGACTCAGGTTATTATCGTCGAAGGTAATCACGACTGGTTTTTCGGGCATCGTGCGTTCACCACGGATCGCCGCCGTAAGGTCGCTGAGGGTCATCGTCGTGTACCCCTTGTCGACAAGATACTGCATGTGGCGTTCGAACGTTGTTGGTGTCACGGTCATTTTCCAGCTCCAGGTACTCTTGGCCCATCCTTGCTGCGCGCGAATGTGATGATAGACGAGGATCGGTACACGGTAGGTCGTGAGCGGTACGCTCGGCACGGCTGCGGTTGTGGGAGATGTTGGGCGGGACGCGGCTTCGGTCAAGCGTTCGGCTCTGCGCGCCTTTGCCGCAGCGGCAGAAGAAGCGGTGGATGAGGATGTTGATCCACGGATGAGGCGGGCTTCGCTGTTGGTTGCACACGCGACGAGCAGAATCGATGTAAGAATGCTGAATGGAATGACGTGCAATGTGTGGCGCATAGCACTATCTTAGCGAATACAATTTTTATTCATAGAAAAATGTTCTCTTAAAAAAAGAGCGGCTGATGCCGCCCTCTTTTTGACGATAATGATTATTTACAGCATCTCGTCGAATGCAGCTTTGAATGTGTCGTACGGATACGCACCTGAAATGTTTTTGCTTGCGCCATCATCGGAAACGATCCAGAACCCTGGCGTACCGCTGATGCCCGAGGCGGAACCCGCAGCAAGGTCGGCATCGACCTCTGCAGCCATGTCGCCGTTTTCCAAGCATGAATCAAACGACGCCTTCAGGCCCAGTTCTTTGGCATATCGTTTGAATGATGCAGATGGTCGGTACATTGAGTTTTGCAAGAGCACTTTTTC
>CAZLEW010000017.1:10123-10375 GCA_964558635.1 uncultured Candidatus Peribacteria bacterium | reverse complement strand
AACTTTCCCTGCTCAGCGGCGCATTCTGTAGCCTCAGATGCCTTGTGCGCAGCAGAGTGGAAGCTCAGAGGGAAATCGCGGACGACGTACTTCACTTTACCCGTATCAACATAGTTTTTGACGATCTCTGGCATCGTTTGTTCGTAGTGTCGCTTGCAGAATGGACATTCGTAGTCTGTGAATTCGATGAGCGTGACTGTGGCATTCGGATCGCCTTTCACGGCATCATCGTCCGCATCGGCGGGATTGCCC
>CAZLEW010000017.1:5712-10113 GCA_964558635.1 uncultured Candidatus Peribacteria bacterium | reverse complement strand
CGCAAGCGCGTAGCCGACGATGAGACCAAGGAGGCCGACGGACACAGCAAACCACGGCGTTGCTGAGGAGGGTGTTTCTGGATGCGTCATGGGTGAAGAATGGAAGAAAGTGAAAGAGGCGAATGCCTCAAGCGTGTAAGGAAGCATGACTGACAGGGGTTGTTCACAGTCGCATGACCGTTGTCACGAGCCCGGGGTAGGGGGGCGGGCTTTCATACGCGGCGGGACGGAGTGATGCGGAAGAGTCTGACGACCGTTCGATCGTCGAAACGAATGTCAGCGTCTGCAGAGGTATTTCCGGATGAGACATCGTGAACAAACACCGCGTTTCGGGATGTTCTTGCTTCAGGCAGTGGCCGCTCGCGCATGGTGAATCGGGTGTCGGCTTCCATCCGTCGTCTGTCTTCACCCACGTGCATGTTACGACGTTGAAGGACATCGGCACCTCGCGCGAGAGGAGCGTCCGTTCGCCGTCATTCGGCATTGCTGCGTAGGCTGAGCCAACAAAGCAGATGTTCGTGAAGAGGAGGTGCAGGGTGAAGACGATGCCGACGAACGTGCGGATACGCATGACGGGGCGAGTATAGCGCATCGTTATCGCCGTCGCCGCCGAGAGTTGGGCGGAGCAGGTACAGGGATCGATGTATGAGCCGCCGTTGCGGGCGTATCGCTGTCGCCGGTGAACCGCGTCACGACGTACATGCGGCTGCGCGCGTCGCGTTCCAATTCGACGAGCTCGAGTTTTTTTGCTTCTTCCAGCAAGTGCGTGAAGCTGCGGAAGCCGTAGTAGCTCTCGCTGAAGGACGGCATTTTGCGCTTCATCGTATCTTTGATCATCGAGGCATAGAGCACTTCCTGGTTCTCGCGTCGCAGTGCGGCGAGGGCATCAAGGAGGAGTGTGAACGCCTCGCGCTTCTCTTCCGTGACGTCGGTTTCCAGGTGCGTGACGGCGTGCGGTTTGCGATCACTTTGCAGATCTTCGTAGTAAATGAATTCGTCGCAGTTATCTCGCAGCAAGCTTGAGGTTGAATCGCGCATCCCAAGGCCGATGACGTGTTTGCCGTTCTCCTTCAGCTTTGATGCCAATGGCGAGAAATCGCTATCGCCGGAGACAATGACGAAGGTATCGATGTGTGATTTGCTCCATGCGAGGTCCATCGCATCGACGACCAGGCGGATATCGGCGGAGTTCTTGCCCGTCTGGGATCGTTTTGGGATCTCGATGAGCTCGATGGCAGATTCATGGAACGCGCTTGCATACTGCGGAAAACGGCTCCAATCGGCGTAGGCCTTCTTCACGATGAGCTTTCCTTTCTCCACGAGGCGCTCGAGGACTTTGTCGATCTCGAACGTGCCTTTCTGTCTGTCTTGAACGCCCAGGGCGAGGTTTTCGAGGTCGATGAAGACCGCGAGACTGCGTTCTGTATCGTGTGACGGTTGGCTCATGGATTGCACTCTATTCCTGTTGAGGGGAGTTTCGATAGTGGTCATGAGCTCATTCGTGTGCTTACGCATGGACGCTGCTGTTCATCAACCCACTCAAGAAAACCTTGAACGTTTCCTATCGTTAGGAGGACATCGATTACGGTTGTGTTGTTCCATTCTCTGTTTTTAATTGCTTTACCTGGGATCGTATAAATCTTTCCATTGCCTGTAAGTTTCCAGTGTCTTCCCTTTTTTCTTTTGATCGTAATACCTGCAGCTTCAAAGATGGGTGTTAGCATGTTTATCGACCAAACTGTTCGCGTATGACAGAATGTACTCACACGTTTACGGTCGAGATGTTCTTCGTTCGGTGCTTCCGTTGCATCGAACACTTCTACATGAATAAGAGCGGGAGGTTCTTCTGGGTTCTTAAAGCTAGGCATTGTTGTGCTTACTTTCATCATGTGCTCAATCACGGGCGCCGCAATCTCATCGAATATGGCGTCATTTGAGAGTGGCCCTGTTGCAATGTCTGCAGGCGCAAGGACGGCGTAGACCATCGGATCGTGGTACGTGACGAGTGATTTGTCCGATTGGCGTATCTTTGGAAAATATGGCGCAAGCACGTCGTTATTCTTTATATTTTTTCGTTCTGTTCTTGCACTCCTTTCAATCGACATTGCGAATTGTGAAAGTCGTTTCACAAAATCTGCGTTCATGCCATCGCAGATTGTCGTCAACGGAATAACATTCTGCGGAGACGAAATTGGTCCATCCGGGAGGCACATCCAGCATTCCACGATACGCTTCGACGTCCCATTCTTATGGTGCACGGTGAGTGCCGGCAAGGACCCTGGCTTGTATGTTAGATGACGAAGGATGAGTGTATCCATGTCGATCGATCTATCACAGAGAAGTTCAGTGCCCGCTACGCTGAAGAGACGATGATGCGAAACGATTGCAGAAAATGCAGGAACGAGGTCGCTCGATGCGCAGTGGTTCGGAGGTTCTGTTGGTGTGTCATTCGTGGAGGATACAACCGTTGCATCGGTCGCACGATAGTAGGAATAGAGCCAATCTACGCTAGAGAAAACACCGTTCATCATGTGTGTACATGTGCGTATCTGAGAAGAGTCTTGCCCTGCTGCCGTCATACATTCAAGCGACTGCCTCCATTGTGCGAAACACAAACGCCAGGATTGATTTGCTTTTTCATAACGCGCTTTCAGTTTGTTTTTTTCCTTTGGGCGCATGTGCTCGATGGGCGTGCCTTCTGGCAGCATCGTACAATAGCTCTCTGCATCCTCCGCATGAAGTACGCGTGCCATCGCGAGCGATTGCGTGACAGACGTCATCAACAATTCGGCAAAATGCTGTTTGAGGCCCGCGGCTCCGGTCATCATGTCGCAGTCTGAAAGTGCATCAGACATCGCGCTGTGCAGCACTGCGAGGTAGCGTACGAATTCTGCGTGGGATGTTGGCTGCAGTGCCGATGCGCGGAGAGTTGTATAAAGGGTGGTCGCCGTGTCGATGAGTGAGCGGTAGAGTGCGTGGATCTCCGGCATGAGTGCAGGAAAATCGCGCGCAAGCACTTCGAATGCCTCGATGCATTCGTCCTGTGTCTCTGCACGGAGCAGTGATTGTGCGTCGAGCGTCGTATAGAGTGCGGCGATGTCTGCTCTGCCGCTTCCCGATGCTGCAAATGTCTCAGACACGAGATCCGTCGCGCATTGCAGGGCAGCACTCGGCGGGGAATCCAGTGGTGCAAGGGTTGAAAGAGGGTCGTGCCGCATGTGTTCGGTGTCATCTATATACGGAACAGCAGCGATCGGTGTGAGAATGATCGATGCTTGCGACGTGTTCTCCTCCGGCACACTCGGTCCGATCACAACGGAGCTCTCGCTCTGTGCGAGTACCTGCATGATGGTGTCTCGTACCATGGCTTCGCACTCGCTCAATCGTGCGAAAATTGCGGGATGGTCTTGCCTGAGGCGTAACGTGCTTTCTAGAAGTTGCCGTCGTGCGCTGTCATTCAGGGTGACTCGGAGAGGGGTGCCGATTGAGAGATTCTCTTGTTGGAAGGTTGCTCCTACTCTCTCCGTACATCGTTTCAATGTGTTCATGATTATTCGAACGACCGTCATCTGTGTTCCGCCTACGGGTTCGAGCAATCTCTCTTCCTGTACCTTAAAAAATTGGCTGAGACTACGATACTGCCTTGTGCTGCATGAAGGAGTGGGCATACGGGTATGCATTAATATGTATATTGTTCAATATATTTGTATATAAAGCAATACTTGTTTATAAAAAATCAACGCGGCCTGCTTGTCGCAGGTCCGTTTTTTTGTGCTTAATCTCTTTACGCGATCGTCGTCAGCGTCGGGGCATCCGTCACAGAGACAACCACGGCACCAGCTGCAAGGTCGAAGCGTTTTGTGAGGAGAGGCAATGCGTCTGCGGCGGTTGCGACCACGGGGATCACGCCAAAGAGGAGCTGCATGCGGCGGGCAGCGTCTTCGTTCTCGGTGCAGGCGAACACCGGCACCTGTGGGCGGAGCATGCTGATGGACTGGGCAACCGATCGGTCATTCCCGAAGACGACGATTGCAGCAGCGTTCGAAGACTGTGCGAGTGTGATCGTCGTAGCGGCAAGCGCGTCATGCGGTGTTGTGTTCGTACGAACGGACGGTGCTGGCGTCGTGCCATGCTCCGTCGCAACGAGGATCCGATTCATCATCTGCAATGCTTCTGTGGGGTGTTTGCCTGCCGCCGTTTCACCCGAGAGCATCGTGCTATCAACCCCGAGCATCGCGGCATGGGCGACGTCGGTCACTTCGGCGCGCGTGGGCATGGGATTATTGATCATGCTTTCGAGCATCTGCGTGGCCATGATGACGGGCGTTCCCCTGGCGCGGCAGCGGCGTGCGATGTCGTCTTGCACGAGGGCGAGTGTTTCGAGGGGGATTTCAGCACCCA
>CAZLEW010000017.1:0-5702 GCA_964558635.1 uncultured Candidatus Peribacteria bacterium | reverse complement strand
ATTTTCGAAATGAGTAAGATATCGGGGTGGCCGTGCGCCGTTACGAATGCGCGTACCTCTTGCACTTCTTGTGCGGTGCGGATGAATGACAACGCGATGTAATCGAGCTTCAGGACGCACGCGAGTTCGATATCTTCCCAGTCCTTCTGCACAAGCGACGGGAGTGTGACGTTCGCACCGGGCAAGTTGATGTGACGACGCGAGCCAATCTTGGCATTGCCGCGCGATTTTGCGATTACGCGATCGTCCTCGATCGAGAGGATATCGAAGATCTGCTCACCACTATCGATCAGGATGAAGCGCGCGTCTTTCGCATCGATCCAGAATTCGGGGTAGCTGACCTTGATGATCGGGTGTTCATCCGTCGTACGGGCAAAGCTAAACACGACGGTGTTCCCTTCGGCGACTGCGAGTGGCTCGGGGCGGTCGCCCGTGCGGATCTCCGCGCCTTTGGTATCCAGGAGCAATGCGACGTGCAGTCCTTCTTCTTCATTCACCGCGCGGACGCGTTCCACTTCATCGGTGTGGGATTCGTGCGATCCGTGTGAGAAGTTCATGCGCGCGATATTCATGCCGCTCTTTGCGAGTGCGCGGATACCGTCGCTCGTGTTGCACGCAGGGCCGAGGGTGCAGATGATTTTCGTAAGGCGCATGATCAAAAGGGGAATCCATTAAAAATGATGGTCCGAATGTAGAGCAAGAACCTTGCCAGAGGAAGTAGTTGTTTCCTCGTATTCTGATAGACTATCGATCCTATGCTGCGTCGTGTGATCGTCTTCTTCTTTCTCTTCCCCCTCCTTCCGTTTATCGCAACGGCATCAGCGGGTATTGATGATGAGACGAAGGCATCGGTCGTGTTTATCGCCAATTACGATCAGGACAAAAATTTCCTCGGGTGGGGGACGGGGTTCTTCGTGGATGAAGGCATCGTGGTCACAAATAAGCATGTGATCGCCGGAGGGGATTGGTATCGTGTTCTTGCCACGGGTGCCGATGGGGCTGTTGATTTTTCGTGCGGCAAGAACATTACTAAAAGTGATGTGAAGGTGAATCTTGATGATGACGTTGCATACATGCGCGTGTTTCTTCCATGTGACCACGGCATCGTCCATTTTGCGGAAGATCCAGAAACAGGTGATCTGTCGTATGTCGTGGGGTATCCGTATCGGGGAACGGTTCAGGCGTCGCTCACGTTACTCACGACAACGGGATCCGTGACGGGTATGAGCCGTTTTGAGTGGATGAAGACCAGCGCACCACTCGATTTCGGTAATTCCGGTGGTCCTGTGGTGAATGATACAGGCGTGATCGGCGTTGCGGTTGCAAAGGGTGTTGATGAACATGGCGAATACGTCACGGGATATTTCATTCAATCGTCAGTGATCGAACGTGGCCTCCTCTATGCGAACGACTCGCGATTCGGGTATACGCCGCAAACAAGTAAATCATCACATTCCCGCCTCTCTTCGTCTAGCGCTTCCTCTCTCATATCATCCTCTGCATCGTCGGCAATCTCCGTCCGTTCTTCTTCTTCTTCTTCTTCTTCGTTCGTCCACTCATCATTTCGCGATCGAACGTGCGAGCGGGTATCGAAGTGGTTCTCGAAGAGTTTGAGCATGAAAGAACGTGTGAATTTCCGCTTGCAGAAGCGGTTCGGGTTTCAGTGTCAGTGACGGGGAATCGGATATTGCATTTAAATATATTTGTGGTATAATATATATAAATTTCCCTCGTTCTTCTATGAAACATTCTTCACGTCGTTTCGCTGTTTACTCCTCAGCTGCGCTCTGTAGTGGAATTGTTGTTGCCACGGCAAGTGTTGCTGTGTGGTCGTCAGACACTGTGGCGAATCTTCATGGTGCCGCTGCTGGAGGTGTACAAGGAGGGGTGAATCCTGACCCACTTTTGGGGGGTTCTGTGCAAACATCTCCAGTTGCAACGCCCGATTTAGCACTGACACGCACAGTGCCAGATGTCGTCGCGTGGGATGCTCCGCTCGATGTGCGATACGTCGTGACGAATAACGGTGGTCGAGTGACACAGGCGAATATTGCTGAGCCGCTCGTCAGTGGTTCGTTCGATGCTGCACGGAAGATTTTCATCCTTCCGATTGTTCTCGATAGTACAATTCTTTCTGATCAACCAGCGGGCAATCGCGTACGCTGTGGTCCTTTTGCAGGCAATTTACGGTGTATATTTTCGCAAGGCATTGGTGCTGGTGAATCAATCGCGTTCTCCGTTCGCTACATTGTGCCTCCGCGAAATATTCAATGCGATAGGTATGTGACTCTTGGCGCTGCGACCGTTTCAAAGGGGATGACTGGTTCGTATCCGCCACGTATCGTTGATCTTGTGAAAGGTGATGCGAATAGTGCCGATAATACGGCCCCAGCTGCAACTGTCCGCATCGATTGTACCTCGATCACTGGCGATCTTTCTGTTGGCGTGCAAGGCCCCGCTACGGTCGCACGGAATGGAACAGCCGAGTACAGCGTCACAATCGCGAATGTCGGTTCAGTCCGATCTCTCGTTCCTCCTGTGCGCATCACCATTCCGTCATCAGGGTACGATCTCGTGTCTGTTGGTGGCCCCGAGCGTGGCACAATTTGCTTAAGGGACAGGTTCGATGCATCGAACCAGCGTACGTGTGTGAATCCTTCGATCTTCCTCGAGCCACATGCAAGTCTCTCTTACCGTCTTGTGCTCCGTGCCCGCGCCGAAGCCTGCCTCGCTGGTACGGTGAATGTTGTCATAGCCTCTGACATGAGCATGCCGACGCCACGCCTCACGCAGATCTATGAGACGAACGTCGCGAATAACATTGCTCAAGCCGCGGTGACATGTGATCCGTCGTTACCACTTGTCGAGAGCACGTCGTCTTCATCTTCATTGTCATCGTCAGCGGCCTCTTCCATTTCATCTGCATCGTCGAAGAGTAGTGCGGACAATAATGGTTGGAAGCAGTGGTGGCTTCGTTAAAGAGACTGTCATTCTAGACTTTTGCAAGAAGCGCACCCCGCTGTGCGGATGATGTGCTTCTTTCGTAATCCAATGAAAGATCGATATGAGATGATTGACGAGGAGAGAATGCGGAGGAGTGTGAATGCGCGGACGGTGCCCGCGACACCGTGCTGCAGGATGGTAACGAGGTGGTCCTCATTGTAGCAAACACGCAATACACTCACAGATTACCGGATCGCGCATGCTCCGCCTGGGCACGCTGGTCGGTGTTCCGGCATTTTGATGACGCCTTGGCGCAGCAACCGTGAGTAGATGGCGCAGCCAGCGCAAATACCGAGGGTAGATTCCATCCACATGAACGCGAGGCATGTCATACAGATTGTAAACGGCAGCCATCCGCGGACTTGAAACCCAACGCTTGTGATGAGCATGATGCTGGCGAGGATCAGACCAATAGACCAGGCGAAACGCTTTTGTGCTGCACCAACCCACTCGGGGCGTTGGCGTCTCGTCGCCCACGTACCAACAATGCCAAAGATGCTATATCGCGGATCGAAAACGGTTTTGAGGAAAAATTCGACCCAGAAGAGCGGCACGACAATCATGAGTGGTATGTAGTTGTTGGTCGATTGGATCCACGAGAACGTGAAGATACCAACCAGGAACATGATACCCGCGGTTGCGCGTACAGCGCGTTCATTCACGACGCCGTAGGGGGCGGGTTTTCCGTCGATCATCAGGCCAGGAATGATAGCGCCATATGCCATAGGAGGGGGGATTAGGATTTGTAGAGTGAAAGCATCGTTTGCATCTTCGCGCGCTTCCGTTCGTTCATCGCCGTACCAAATTCCTCGCGCAGCATGTGCTCGATGAGTCTGGCCCGAACCGACGAGAACGACGTCACGATCGATTTTGTGAGATGAGCCACGTCTTCGCAGGAGCGCTTCGTTGCGACATGGTTTTTCAGCGCTTCGATCTGACCTTGGATGCGGTTCAGGTGTTTTACAATGTCGTCGCAGGAGTTCGTGCTCGGCATGGAGTCGGAGAAGAATACGGACGTGAGAGTATACCCCCCACCCTATAAATGCAAGCGTACGGAATTCATGCTGTCTGATGTGCATTGCGAGAGTACAATGCCCGCATGAAGCATTATGCGTGCAAAGGAAGTTGCGGCGGATCCCTGCCTGAAATTGGCGCCTGTGAAACCGACGGCTGCTCCGCCCAGTGGGAAATCATGGATGAGTGTGATTGCACGGACGGTAGTCACGGCAAGACGGCTGCGGTCGAAGTGATCGTGACGAAAGACAGTAATGGAACTGTGCTGCAGGATGGCGACGCGGTGGTGCTCATCAAGGACTTGAAACTCCGTGGGTCGTCGACTGTCCTCAAAGTGGGGACGAAGGCGTCGAAGATTCGTCTGACAAGCAATCCAGAAGAGATCGACTGTAAGCTCGATGGTACGGCGATTGTGCTGCGGTGCGAGTTTGTGAAGAAGGTGGGGTGATGCATTTCAAGGGTTAGCAGGATTAATCTGCTATCATAATTCAAATGCAGAATCGCATATTCCGTTCCATCGGCGCACTCACGTTCGTCATCGTGTGTAGCGCTGTCATACCTTCAACACTTTTATTTCTTCAAAGTGCCGTTACTCCACACTTCGATCCGGTTGCCTTTGGTATGCCGATTACAGCAGTAGAAGTCGTGAGCAAGCGCACCGAGAAAGCGGTGACGTTCGAAATCAGCCCAGGGAAGTTTGCCTCTGTTTCTGCTGGCGAACATTTGGAATCACCTTCGTGCACCCGAGCGGCACTTTCGACGTTGTGTCGGGCTATCACTCTTGTACGCGATTTTGTTCCCAATGCATTTGCAGTGTCACAGGGGCCGAATAGTCCGGGGACGGCATACAACGATAACACTTACTTCAGCGCTGACGATTTTCTTAATCCTGGAAATGTCACCGCAAGCGATAATGCATATGCAACAGTCACTGATAGCGCAACCTGCGATGGTGGTTGTTCTCCCGCCTATTCTACTGCTCTTGCAGCTACCAATTTTGGATTCAGTATACCTGTTGGAGCTACTATCAATGGCGTACAGCCCTCGCTCGAAGCGAGTGTCAGTCAAATAGATACCTGGGGCGTGAATGATATAGCAATCATAAAGAACGGTACTCAAAATGGTGCTTGTTCCGCTGGACTCATTAACCTCACGACGAGTGATGCATATTACACAGCTGGTGGTAATTCTGATTTGTGCGGTGTATCACTCACACCCTCAAACGTTAATGCTTCAAATTTTGGATGGAGTATATATTTTGTTACATTCTCTCCAGATCCAGTAACGCTGAACGTCGACCACATGCGCATCACCGTCTACTACACAGAAGCCGCAGGTGCCGCGCCGTTCTTCTCATGGTGGTCCTTCCCCCTCATGTTCGCTGGGTGCGGATGGGTACTCTGGAAGGAAGGGTACTTGGGTAGTGAGCCTCTGCTTCAGCGCTCCTAAATATTTTCGGGGGCTGACATAGGAATATGCTATGATCCCACTAATGAAACTACCGAACATTCGTTCCATTGGTGTCCTCACAGCAATCGTTGTAATAAGCGTCGTTCTGCCTTTAGCATTTTCGTCTCTTGAAAGTGCCCTCACTCCACACTTCGATCCTGTCACATTCGGCTTACCACCTACAGCACACGAAGTCGTAAGCAAGCGCACCGAAAAAGCCGTGACGTTCGAGATTA
>CAZLEW010000016.1:0-13769 GCA_964558635.1 uncultured Candidatus Peribacteria bacterium | reverse complement strand
GTACGGCACGGGCCACTTGATCAATCGTTACAGTGCAAGCACCTGCCTGTACACATGCTTCCGCAGCATTTTTTGCCTTGAGCACAACGTCATACACGCGTTGTTGCTCTTGCGTTGGACTACCCACAAAATATACCTCGCTCCGATCACTACAGTACCCCCTGTACCGCGCACCCATGTCGATCTGCACAATGTCTCTTCTTCGAAGTTTCCGATCGCCCGGTACATGATGCGGCTCGCTCGTTGATGGGCCAAATGCGACAATAGAAGGGAATGCGAGGCCATCGGCCCCCTGCTCGAGGCATGCAGAAGAGAGATGATGCGCAAGTTCACGCTCGGTGATGCCTGGCTTCAAGAGCGTTGGAACACGTTCTAATACATCGTTTGTGATCGAAAGTGCGCGTTTGATCCTCGCTATTTCTGAAGCATCTTTTTTTCGACGTAGCCCTTCTACAAGCCCTGAAGTATGTACAAATTTTGTATTCTTGCATACTGTTTTCCATCGACGCATTTGTGCGGTCGTCACATGCTCCTCTTCAAAAGCACATGTGGCACAGCGAGATACATTCTGAAGAAGATCCGCACGTTGCTCGATCGAGAACCCAGAAGATGCTTGAGCCAATGCTGCCTCGCGGTAACGTGCGTCCAAAAAAAGCATGGCAGAACGGCGTCGCACAAGGAGCACTGCATCAGATGCATGAATCCCCGTGAGGTAGAGAATGTTTGAAGGCGTCGTAACGAGCAGTAGTGGCAGGGATGCCTTTCGAAGGATTGACTGAAGAGCCTTGAATCGCTCAGCATATTGCATGACAACACGGTAGCGTCGAAGGTCACTTTATGCTATCATAATGAGAACGCTATGAAGATCTCCTCACGCCTCTGGACACGCATCGGCTCTGCATCGCTTGCGACAATGATTGGCATACATACCGCGGCGGCACAGGTGTTTGACGGACCAGGCCTCCTCGGGGGGCTTGATGCTGCTGGTGGAATCGAAGGTCTACCCGATGGCGATGTACGAAACACTATTATTCGCATACTCAATGTCGTCCTCTCCTATCTGGCGCTTGCTGCAGTGATCGTCATCATTATTGCAGGTATTCGCCTTATTGTATCGCTCGGGAATGACGACGAAAAAGAGAAAGCCAAAAAAATTATCTTCTACGCTCTCGCTGGTCTGATCATCGTCCTCTTCGCGCGCGTCATCGTCGGACTTGTCACGGTCTACCTCGCTGGCCAACTCTCATGAAATTTCTCTCAACTGTCGCTGGCATCGTTGTTACATTCAGCCTCTTCGCGAACACCTCGACCATATTCGCGCAAGCACCAGATGCACAATCGTCTGCTGCATCGATTGATCAGGAATCTGAAGAACCGATCATCGTGCAGGTGGGTGATGTCTTTGAAATCATGACAAATGTCCGTATCGACGGCGCGACGTACTCGTGGATTCTGACACAAGAACGTACGTTTATCGAAGCAGGACGCGAGCAATTTTTCCGCTATCGTTTCGTGCAGAATAAACTCTATACACTTCGTGCAGACATTGTTTTGCCTGATACGAATGAACGCCTGCAGCACATGTTTACGATCAATGTTCGCCTGCAAGGTGATCAACTCATTCCCACTGCATCCTCCGCAGGAACGGGTGCGTCACTCGCAGGAACGATTCCCGCAGCAGATCAAAACGGACGCGTCGTGCTTGCGCCATCACAACATGTCTTACAACTGAAGCCCACACGCACTGATCTTTCACCTCTTGTGCTCGATATCGATGCTTCGCGTGATTCAGATGGCGACGGCAATCCTGGCAATGACATCGATAATGCAAGTACTTACTTCCATCTCTTTGGTCGCTCACTGTGGGTATGGTTTGCACGACCACTCTCGCAAGCCGATCTTGTCGTTACTGCTGCACCAGCAGGAGCTTCGCCACTTGTGCAACGTATCAGTGTGATGAACGAAGAGACCGCCCGCGGGCAAGGCGTGCTCACGAGCCCTGTTTCGATCCGTGTAGAGCAGATCGATCAAACGAGCTTTGCCTTCTCGCCAGAGCGCACACAACCAAGCTCCATCGACTCTCCATTGCTGTACGAGTGGGAATTTGGCGACGGCGAACGCAGTCTCGAGACCAATCCTACGCATCAGTATCCAGTCGGTGGCAGCATGACGGTCAAGCTCCACATCCGCGATCTGCAAACGGGAAATACTGTTGGCAGAGCAGAAACGACGGTCACCCCTGTTGTTCCGCCACCGTCATCAGCGCAATCGAGTGACGTGTCGTCTGAAGCACCATCTGTGATACCCCCAGATGAACCGACAGACACTACCGGATTCCCGTGGGGGCGCCTCCTCCTCTTCGGTGGCATTTTTATCGTCGCACTCTTGATTGGGATCGTTATTGTCTGGCTTTTGTCATTCCTCCGTCGCTCACACAAGATCGAGAAAACACTCGCCTCTATTGAAAACGTTGTCGCACCGTCGAAAGACACCATTCCGCCGCCACTCGCGATCAAGAGCAAACCCCAGACGCCGTCTCTGGCTGCGCAGCAGAAAGTGATCGATGCCGAAATCAGTGCTGCTACACCCTCAAAACAAGGATCGGCACCTGTGAAAGAAGAAGTAGCACCTGAATGGCTGAAAAAAGGCCTTGCACCTGTTGATCAAAAAAAATCTCAGCCTTCTCCAGCGGCAGCGCCAGCAACACCCAAGCCATTGCAGCCTGAACCACCAAAAGCAACACCAACACCTGCTACACCTCCAGTGATACCTGCGAAGCCAACGCCAACGCCGTCGCCTTCACCCATCACGCCAAAACCTGCGCCAATTCAACCGCCGAAACAGCCTACACCTCCTGTTGCTCCTTCCCCTCCCTCTCCTCCTGCAGCAAACCTCCCACGGTGGCTCCAACCGACACCACCAACCGCGGTTCCACCATCTGCACCTAAAACGGAGCCCACCCCACCAACACCTCAAGCAACGCCATCACCTGTTCCGTCAGGCGTAGCAGCTCCTCGTACTACTGCTTCATCTGCTTCTGCTCCTCCTGCTCCGACTTCTGCTTCTCCTTCTGCTTCTGTTTCTACACCATCTTCTCCTTCTGCTTCTGTTTCTGCTCCCGTGCCTAATCCACTTCCTACACAATTCAATCAACCTCTGCCACAAGCACCAGTCGTACAACCGAAGCCTGTTCAAAACCCCGCACCTGTCGTAGCTTCACCTACTCCTGCGCCAATTGCCCCAGCACCAAAGCCTCAACCATCGGTGCCACCTCCCACACTGCCAACGTCACCTATTCCACCAGCACCGATCGCACCAATGCAGGCTGCTCCTACTATGCCTACGCCTCAAGTTCCCGCACCAAGATTCGACGACGATCAGCCCATCGCCATTATTCGAGCGGAGAACATCAACCCTGGACCAACGAAATAAAAGAAATACCGATAACGTTTATCCTGGATTGACGCTCTAAAACACGGTAGGATCTCGGCGCGGATAGTTTTATGGCGGTCGTAGCTCAGTTTGGTTAGAGCATCTGGTTGTGGTCCAGAGGGTCGTGGGTTCGAGTCCCATCGACCGCCCCATCCGTCTTCACTCAAGCACTTCGATGCTGGTTCCATTCGAATACGCACTTTCTCCCTCTTCGACCACCTTCCAACATGCAGCGCGATTACGTGGCTGCAGCTCTGGGCAGATGACAGCCCCGGCGCTTGCACGTGCCTCGTGCACGATCGCATAGCTCACGAGCCCCTCAATACAGTAATGGCGCTTTGCCAAGGGAGCGTTCTCGCAGACCGATTCCACAAACAGAGGATCGTGAATATTCTGCTTCATCGCGCTATCCCCCACCCCCTTGATGCACGCATCACGCGGCCCTACGGGAACATCGTGCATACACCACTCGATCGCGCCGCTGTACTCGCGCGGGTGTAACCGAAGGTAATATCGCGTCGCGTAGAACGCACAGACGCCTTCATTCACGGAGTCGAGGTCACGACACGCGAAGAACGGATCATCTTCTTTCAAATATTCTGATGCATGAAACCGCGTCTCGGAATCAAACACCTCCATGAACACACCCTCAGCACACTGAATACGCTGAAAGGCTTCATTGAATGTGCCACAGAGTTCAACAGAACGCGGCAGATCGTTGTCTAATTTGTACATGAGCCCATGCCCCACGCCATGGAAACATTTGGCGGCGTTGTGATCGCAGATCGTCGGCAACACGGCCACAATATCACGCACGCGATCGAAGTGCGTTTCGACGATGCCATGGATGTACCCCGAACCGCACAGATCATCTTCGTACGAGAGCGCCTTCTCAAACCCTTCCTTCTTATACGCCGCATGACCGATCTCATGCACAAGGCCATGACAGAGCGACTCAAGTTCTGGTTCATCGAGCAAAATCTCACGTAGTCGACCCAGTGCAACGTCAGGATTTTGCACCTTTACGAGATCTTTCACCTCGCGTACAACCGTATCATATCGGCACATAATGGGGTCAGACCCCTGCGGGCACGATGAAACTGTTGCACATGCCACAAGTGTAAATAGTAATAGAAGCTGCGACAGAAACACCCATCGTTTCATGGATGCATCGTACATGAACACAAAAAGTAGTCGATAAACTTGTCTCTCGCACTGGGAAGCGTAGATTTTTCGTCCTTCATCGCCGTGTGCGACGAAGGATTAGCGGGCGTAGCTCAATTGGGAGAGCGATGGACTCAATCCATAGGTTACGGGTTCGAGTCCCGTCGTCTGCACTCCTCCTCCACTTCAGGTACATCCTGGGTGGAGGCTTTTTTGTGAAACATCATCATTGAACCCCCGGGAAATGACGTGTAAAGTGCATGCGTTCATTTCGTATGTCCCAACCGCAATTTCGCACACCACGCGGCACGAGCGACGTCCTCCCCGAGGATCACCAGTACTTCACGTACATCAAGAAAGTCGTCCGTCACCGCTGCCGCCAAGCAGGCTACAAGCGCATCGATCCTCCCATGTTCGAGAACAGGGCGATCTTCGAACGCGGCATTGGCGAGCACACCGATATCGTGGAGAAAGAACTCTTCTCCGTCGTCGGAAAAGATCCAGACGACAAGATGGCCCTCCGCCCGGAGCTGACCGCCGGCATCTGCCGGAGCTACGTGGAACACGGCATGCAACAACTACCGCAACCAGTGCAGCTCTTCGCTATTGGCGAGTGCTTCCGCTACGACCGACCCCAAAAAGGCCGCTTCCGTCAGTTTCACCAATTCGACCTTGAAGTGATCGGCTTGAAAGATGCATCGCTCGATGCGCAGCTCATCGAAGTCGCCACCAAAATCTTCGCAGATCTGCGGATCATGAATCGCCTCACGCTGCAGATTAACAACATCGGTACGGCTGAAAATCGCAAGGCCTTCACTGCGGCACTCAAGGATTACTTCATCGGAAAGGAGCGAAGCCTGCCGGATCTCGATCGTGAACGCTTGCAGCACAATCCCCTCCGTCTCCTGGATAGCAAAGAAGAGGATACGCAAATCCTGATCAAGAATGCCCCGACACTCTCGCAATTTTTGGATGACGAATCGAAGCAGTACCACGCAACGCTCCTCTCGTACCTCGATGCGCTCGGCATTGCGTACGTCGAAAATCCACGCCTCGTTCGCGGGCTCGATTACTACACGCAAACCGTCTTCGAATTCTGGGATAGTTCGACCGGTGCCCAGAATGCCGTTGGTGGCGGCGGACGGTACGATGGCCTGATGGAATTACTCGGCGGCAAACCAACTGCGGGCGTCGGCATGGCCGGCGGTATCGAGCGGATGGTCTGGCACATGAAAGAGGCAGGCGTGAAGCCCCCGGATAAAGACCAGGTTGATGTGTTCGTGGCCCAACTCGGACCCGAAGCGAAGAAAGAATGCCTCCAGCTCATCTCCGCGCTCCGCAACATGGGCGTGCACACGCTCGGGGCCCTTGGCGAAGCGAGCCTAAAGAGCCAAATGCGCTTGGCGGACAAGTTCCAATCACGCTACACGTTGCTCCTTGGCAAGATGGAAGTAAAAGAAGGAACGATCATCCTGCGTGATATGAAAGCGGGAAAGCAGAAGCAAGTGCCATTTAAGACGATTCTCCCGATGATCAAGAAACTCCTCGGCGAACAGAACCTCGACACGTACTCGATCACCGATAAATTGGGGCAGTTTGTGGAGGCGGAGTAAGACGTTTCTATTTGAAAGATGTGTATGTGTCATGCCGAGTGATCCTGCCGATGCAGGATCGTACCGAGGCATGACACAAGAAAAACCTACACGTCCAAGTTCTTCACACCCTTCGCATGCGTCTGAATAAATTTGCGGCGGGGGGCGACTTCACTGCCCATGAGCGTCGTGAAGATTGCATTTGCCTTCTCAGCATCTTCCTGCGTCACGCGAAGCATCGTGCGGAATTCTGGATCCATCGTCGTCTCCCACAGTTGTTCTGCATTCATCTCACCAAGACCCTTGTACCGCTGAATGTTCACCTTCTGCTTGCGTGGTTCTTCCGCCTTCTTCCCTTTCTTCACGAGCGCCTCGTCTGCCAACTCCTCGGGCGTTGGTTCCACTTGATCCTCGGGGTTTTCCTGCAAATCATCGTCCGACACACCCCACTCTTTCAGGAGTTCGTTTTTCTGCGCGTCCGAGAATGTGTAGCGCGTATCCTTGCCTTTCGACATCTTGTAGAGCGGCGGCTGTGCGATGTAGAGGCAACCGTTGTCGAGGAGCTCTGGGAAATAGCGATAGAAGAGCGTTAAAAGCAGCGTGCGAATGTGTGCGCCGTCGACGTCGGCATCGGTCATGATCACGATGCGGTGGTACCGAAGCTTGCTCATGTCTTTCACTTCACCAATACCAATCCCAAGCGCGATGATCAGTGATTTCACTTCGTTATTCGCAAGCATGCGATCGAGACGTGCTTGCTCGACGTTGAGGATCTTACCGCGGAGAGGCAAAATCGCCTGGAACTCACGGTTGCGACCTTGCTTGGCGCTGCCACCGGCGGAATCACCCTCGACGATGAAGAGCTCACTCTGGAGCGGATCGCGACTGCTGCAGTCGGCCAATTTCCCCGGGAGCGTCATTCCTTCAAGGGCCCCTTTGCGGATCACGCTATCGCGAGCGGCGCGGGCAGCAAGGCGAGCGCGTGCGGCGAGTAAGCACTTTGCAACAACTTCTTTTGCCTCGCCGGGGTGCTCTTCCATGTACTGCTGCAGCATTTCATTCACGACCGTTTCGACGGCGGATTTCATTTCGGCATTCCCGAGCTTTGCCTTCGTTTGACCTTCAAACTGCGGCTCAC
Source organism: uncultured Candidatus Peribacteria bacterium (assembly GCA_964558635.1). Lineage (GTDB taxonomy): Bacteria > Patescibacteriota > Gracilibacteria > Peribacterales > Peribacteraceae > DALYDP01. Next base: position 6,443 of record CAZLEW010000016.1, on the reverse strand, counting down.
GCAGACGAACGGAAATGACGGCGGTCAACCCTTCACGCACGTCATCGGCACTCAGGTTCTCATCTTTCTCTTTCAAAATTTCATACTTGCGAGCATACGCGTTGATCGTGCGTGTGAGCGCCGCCTTAAAACCAGACATGTGGTGCCCACCCTCCGACGTGTAGATGTTATTCGCGAAGCTCAAGACATTCTCGTTGAACGCCTGCGAGTACTGCAGTGCAACCGAGATCTGACCTTCTGGCTGATCTTTCTCGAACGAAATGACCGTCCCAATTCGTTCAACACCCTCGTTCAAGTGCGAAACATACGCGCCAATACCGCCCTGGAACGAAAAACGATACAAACGCGGAAATGCCTGATCCGCTTCTGGACGCTTCTTTCGCGCGTCCATCACACCGATCGTGATGCCCTTGGTGAGGTACGCCTGCTGGCGAAACCGCGTGAGGAGCATCTCAAGGCTGTACTCGGTGGTATCAAAGATACTGTCATCAGCAAGGAACGTGATGATCGTGCCGCGCTTGTCGCTCTTCCCTATCTTCTTCACATCGGCCTGAGGCTTACCGCGCTTATACTCCTGCACGTACACATTCCCATCACGGTGAATTTCTGCCTTCATCACATTCGAGAGCGCATTCACCACCGAGGAACCAACCCCGTGCAGACCACCAGACACTTTATACCCACTCCCCTCTCCGCCGAACTTTCCACCCGCGTGGAGTGTTGTGAGCACCACCTCGAGCGCGGACTTTTTCGCCGTCGGGTGCATGTCGACCGGAATACCACGGCCGTTGTCTTCGACGGTAATCGAACCGTCATCATTCATCGTCACGATGATCGTGTCCGCATGGCCGGCCATTGCTTCGTCGATCGAGTTATCGACAATCTCCCACACGAGGTGGTGCAAACCACGAACGTCTGTCGAGCCGATGTACATGCCGGGACGCTTTCGGACCGGATCGAGCCCTTCGAGGACTTGGATCTGCTCTGCGCCATACTTTTGTTCTGCCATAGGAGGGTGCGATATCCGCGGAAACAAGCGGATGAAAGCGCAGGCAGTGTAGTGAAAATAGCTTCGGTTTTCACGCAGAATATGCCTCAAACAGACAATTCTATTTGACAAAAATCGATAGTTCTCTTGTTGTGTACAGATCCCCACCTTGGGGAAAATGGCACGCTAAAAAACTCATCGCACCGACGGATCCACCGATCACATGTTGCTGTAAAACTTCTTCTTGCGGTTGACGTCGCGGTATTCCTCGCGCTTGAGGGCACGCTTGCGCTGCAGGCGCTTGCTCGTTTTACGCACGTGTACGCCGCGCTCGCGGATCATCTTCACCAAGCCCGACTTCTGCACTTGCTGCTTGAAGCGCTGCTGCAGGCGGTCGTTGCTCTCTTCGGGCCGTTTGTGGGCGTGGATTGCCATAGGGTGCGGGGATGGTAAAGGGAACGACGTGCGGATGCAAGGGAATACAGCAGACTCTGATTACTGACGGAGAATTGCTGCAACGCTGCTGCCCTCTGGCATTGTGGATGCCTCGACAACGACTGCAGCCCCACGATGTTTCCATACTTCACGGACAAGGGGCAAATGAGCCTCCATCGATCCTTCTGGCAGAAGAAGAGTTTCGACCTTCCCTGCAGCGGCGGATGTCTCGATCTCGACCGAATCAACGGATGTGCGGCCCGTGCCCTGCAGATTCCCAAACTGCTCAAGAACAACCGCATTCTTGCGGAGCATCTCTGCCCGAACAATCGGATGCGCTTTGGCCATCAAATCTTCCATGGGCGTTTGGTCTTGGTTCCCTGCGATGAACGCGTCGAGCAAGCGGCCAGACTGGTCGTACTTCTTGAACATGCCATACGCTTCAGACACACCAGCAAACACGAGCGGATCGTGCTGGGCATGCAACGTCTCGTGCACGCTCTTCGCTATCATATGCATATATTCGTTCTCCTCTTGTTCCGTCACATCGTTGGCATTGCGCTGGTTATGGTCACCACTCTCTCGTTCCATGCCTTTCCATGCGTCGGCCATACTGATGGGCATACCATCGACACCACGAGGCAGAACACGATCGCTCGTGACCTCGAAGAGTTGTGCCTTATTCTTGCTTACAGCGAGGATGAAGTAATGCATAGTTCTGGAGGAAAAAAATAATCAGCGTGACTGAACGCGAATGATCTCGAGGGCGCGTTCTAACTGAGCGTCACCCGCGTCTGATTGTTCCACATCGACGTCCGGGATGATACCAATTTTATTAATGGGGTGTTCATCGGGTGTTAACCACTCGGCAATCGTGTACTTCAAACTCGCGCGGTTTGGAAACGGTACAACAGTCTGCACTGTCCCTTTGCCGTATGTTTTCTTCCCAAGAATAATGGCGCGGCCATAATCCTGCAGTGCGCCCGCTACGATCTCAGCAGAACTCGCCGTTGATGCATTCACAAGAACGATCACGGGGACGCTTTCAGCAATCGATGGATCCTCCTGTGTTTCGTAGTCTTCCACAAAACCCTTGCCGCGCGTACGAAGGAACGTCGACCCCTTGGGTAATAGTTCGTTCAATACCGATGGCACTGCCTGCAGGTACCCACCAGGGTTAAACCGCAGATCAAGAATAATGCCATCGAGGTCAGACGCTGCAAGCGTCTCGAACAATGCAGGAGCATCTTTCATGAGATGCTCACCAAACTGCGAAATCGTAACAATCGCAACATTGCTCCGCATTTCAACCTTCGAATCAGGAATATCGATCACGGCACGAATAATATTGAACGAGATTTTTTCCCCATCACGCAGTACTTCGATCCGCACGGGGGTTTTGACACGACCACGAATACGATTGAGGACGTCGTCAAACTTCATACCAACGACTGGTTTCTTATTCACACTGACAATGCGATCACCTGCCTTGATTCCTGCTTTCTCTGCTGGCGATCCTTCGACCACTGAAAGCACGTCGTACTCTTGATCACTCAGATGCACGCCAATGCCCGTGACGGTCCCCCCTAATTGCGATTGGAATGCCTTGGTCTCTGTTGGGTCGAACAGGGTTGTGTACGGGTCATGAATACTCGCGACAAACTCTTTCGCGGTCGAACCAGATGCCGTCGTCATCTTCTCTTGATAGAGATACTCGGACCGAAGGAGTAACTCTATCTGATCACGAAATTTACTGCTCTCAACGGAAAGCGGTGTGCGTTTTTGCTTCTGCACTGTGATCGTTGCTGGTTTCTCGCCGGCGTCTCCTGCTGCACGCGTAAGGAGTTCACGCGCTTCTTTCCCACGGAGCGACGCCTGCACCCCAAAAACACGCTCGCGGAGCGGGTGCATCCATGCATGATGCACTGCCAGTTGCACAGCCGTGCCTAACTCGCTTCCTGCATCGACATCACGATACGATACGTTTGTCTCAATTGTTTGCCATGCATGGAGCTCTGCAACAAGTCGCAATGCCTCGCCGCGCGAAATAATTTGCGACAAATCTGGCGACGCGCCGAACATATCGAATGCATGCTGCAGATCTGCTGCGCGAACGTACGGAGCAATCTCTTGAGAATACACACGGTATTGTTTCAAGGGCGACGCAACGTCTACCGGAAGACCAAATACAATCACGCTCGCTTTCAAAAACTCTGCGCGCGTCACGCTGCGATTCCCTGGAATATCGAGAATCTCTGCAACGGTCGACGCCGATGCAAGCGCCCCTGCAGGAAGCACAAGGAGGAAGCACCACAGGAGAATGCGCGGCAACATACTGTTCATAGGACACGAATACTACGTGCTCATGACGGCCTGTGTACAGCGTGCGTCAAGCCAGTGTCAGCCCTTGATCCTGCGGGGGATCCGCATGCTTCAGCTCGAGCATGTTCTCTTTACGAAGGAATAACGTCGTGATCACCCAAAACCCACCAACGACGTAGAAGAGTGAAGGAAGAATAAGGAAGGGAATATGCGCAAGGAATCCTGGCACTGCAGGGCCGATGAGATCGCCAAGGGTCTCGGGGCTTCCTGGTAAGAGCTCTGGAATCGTCACGATGAAATTAAATATGCCATGGAGGAGCACAGCCGCGATGAAACCTGTGATGAGCATGTTGACGCGGAACACAGATTCCTCAGGTACACGCATGAGCGAGTGGATCCAGCGCGTGAGACGATAGGCATGACCGTGGGTATGACGCTCTTGTAAATACGGACCAGCAAAAAATGCGAGCCCCACGAAATACCCCATCACTCCCGTCGAAAGAATATGCACCATGGTGGTAAGCACGGACCGACCAAGCACATTCCCAATGAACCCAAACATATCAGGAGACGCACCATGGAAGAGGTACTGGCGTACGAATGCAGTGAAATACACAGGGTTCACAACGTTCTCGGCGAATGCAAACCCAATCGCAACGACAATCGAAAGCTGTAGGACGTCGTCGATACTCCGAAAGAGCTTCGTCGCATTGCGTGTGAGGACCCAATATTTACTCGCCTCTTCGATGAGGGCAACGAACGCAAACGTCACGAGCGATGTGGCAGCCGCAAAGGCAAATCCGCGCTCGACGGGCACATGACTTGTCACAAATGTTTGCGCCGTGTGATTGAAACTTTCAGGGGTGACGGTAAAGAGGAAAAACTGCAACTCGACCCCACGACGCACAAGGAGATCATAAAAGAGAATAGGCGCCGTTGCGAGCATGCCAGCGAAAAACATGAGGAGTACAACGGCGAAACGCTCTGTGTGATACTTCAAAAAAAGAAGGATCCATACAATCGCTGGAACAATCGCAACACCCGCCGCAACGAGACGAACAAGTTGCTCGTCACCATCGTGCGCGCTGAGGAGATGCAGCGTTGTCCAGAAGAGAAAGACCCCGAGCACCGCTGCTTTTGTCGTGGGATCCCACGGACCAAAGAGACACCGCCAGGCAATCGCGATGCACACGATCATCGCTGTCGTTACAAAGGGACTTGCTTCTCCGACGCTGAGCCCCGTCGAAACCGCTCGAATAAGAGCGAGCGACAAAAACGACCCCAGGAGACAGGCAAAGAGAAGATGCGTCGGTTGATGCCGCCACCGACGCACAAGGTCAAGACCCGCGAGCGACCCCACCGCGAGAACGACGGGGAGCGTATGGCCGACACTCATATCATCGAGACCCAGAAGCATCGCATCATTGTACCATTTTTTCGCTCTATCCGCTATCCCCTTCCTTCGGAGAACGGAGGAGTGAATTGAGTCATACAAGCCATCCGCTACACTTCCGGCATGCAATCGCTTGAACAAGTCCTTCGACGTGAGCACTGGCTCCCCCTTTCGTTCCTCATCATTCTCTCGTTCTTCACGTTTGTGCACGGTTTTGCAACGCCACAAGCCCTCTTCTGGGATGAAAATTACCACATCGCGAGTGCCCAGAAATATCTGAACGGTGTCTTCTTCATGGAGCCGCATCCACCACTCGGAAAACTACTCATCGCCGCAGGCGAGCTCCTCCTCGATCGAAACCCTCTCGACGATCAATTCATCGAGACCGATTACGCAACCAACCCACCCGCAGGATTCGATTTTACGGGCTACCGTTTTTTCCCCGTTTTTCTCGCATGGCTCACGGCGCCACTCCTCTACGGCATTTTCTTTCTTCTGACGAAGCACAGCATATTGTCGATGCTCCTCTCGCTCCTCTACCCGCTCGACAACGCACTACTGGTCCATAGCAGATCGGCCATGCTCGATTCCACGATGCTCTTCTTCTCGGCGCTGACGATCCTGGCGTTCCTCCTCCTCTTACACTCCAAGAAGGACCATTCGGTCACCCCCTACAGCATCCTCTTTGGTGCGGCCTTCGCGTGTGGCATTACAACGAAGGCGTTCACGCTCCTCTTCATCCTCCTTGTGCCTGTACTCCTCTGGTCCATGCGCACAGATCACGCGCGCATGATCCGCTTTCTCGGCGCAGCGACATTCTCGTTCTTCACGATCTTCGTCGGAGTGTGGTACACGCACTTTGCACTCGTACACACTACCCAACCATCACTCGCCGATGACGGCTACTATCAATCGTCAGAACGTGCGATCGCGATCATCGATGCAGACCAAACAGCAAACCCCCTCGCCTTCCCGATCCTCTTACGCGATGCCCTCCGGTTTGTATCGCATTACCAGGCGGGCGTACCGGCGCTCAACCTGAGCAAGGCAGACGAAAACGGCAGCCCGTGGTTCCTCTGGCCTATCGGCGCACGCACCATTAATTACCGATGGGAAACACCAGACGGGTACTCGTATCGCTACCTCTACCTCATCCCGAATCCGGTTGTGTGGGGCATTTCCTTCCTCGCGGTCCTCATCGGTTTCGTCCTGTTCCTCTCACCGTACATCGTTCCTCACGCAGAACGATCCCCTCTCCACCTGGAGCTCGGCACATTCCTCGGCCTCTACGTCGCGTTCCTTGCC
>CAZLEW010000015.1:12894-13873 GCA_964558635.1 uncultured Candidatus Peribacteria bacterium | reverse complement strand
TGGTGCGCCCGGCAGGATTTGAACCTACGACTTCCAGATCCGCAATCTGGCGTTCTATCCGGGCTGAACTACGGGCGCACGATAGTGATGAATGATCGGTATAGGCTGCCCGCCTCGGCGAAGCGTAGAGCGAAGCCCGGGAAGCCTATCACCCTCATGCACATGAAACAATCCCGTAGTGTAAATCTGTCAGAGTGAGAGTCTCGAACCATGAACACATTATGTGTTCAACGATCGTATTTTCTGGAGCAAGATCGGTACTTGCTCTGCAAGAACACTCCTCTCGCAGCGATCTCTGAAGATGGGCCCGATACCACCATACTCGAAGGCGCAGATGTCGGGCGTGTTCCAGTGTCTGTCGCGCATCTGACCGATTGCCCAATCTACGTATTCCCAGCATTCGTCCGACATGCCCATGTGGTCCTCGAGCCGGCCATCAATCCTGCGAACGCCAGATATGTGCAACTCTCCAATACGGTCGACAGGGAGCGATTCGATGTACTTCTTCGGGTCAATCCCCAAAATATCTGCGGCATTGCGGGCATGATCGATATCCAGCAAGAGCCTGCAGCCCGTGCGTTCGATGACCGTGCGCACCGTTTCTGGGTCCACGGCGGAGTAGAGGGGTTTTGGATCAGCCTCATCGTGCGGATGTGTCGGGAGGTTTTCAACGATGATCTTCTCCATGCCCATTGCTTCACCTGCTGCCAGTACATCGCGGACCATCGCGTCGATCACCCTCTCGCGGTGCAGGGGATCGCGTGAGGTAAATGGGATGTCGGGAATATCGTTCACGGTAACGGCAAGATGCATATTCACGTTCTTGGTTCCGGTCATGTTCATCCACCTGCGAACGGACTCCCAATCGGGCACGCTGCCATCGCCTGCGCGGATGGGGAAGTGGACATACGCCGGTTTTGTCTTCAATGCGGGCTCAACAAGCTCGGGCCAGTCAGAGCACTTCCACAGATCCACGTCG
>CAZLEW010000015.1:0-12884 GCA_964558635.1 uncultured Candidatus Peribacteria bacterium | reverse complement strand
CACGTCGATGTTCCCATCGAGGAGTAGCTGCTCTGCCTGTGGCGACCAGTTCACGGCAAGCCTCATTGTGGTGCGAGAATAATCTTTTCCACTTCTTTCACCGTCTCGTTCAGTTTTCCTTCGCGGTTCAGCACGCGTGCATCGCAGTGATCCGCGTAGGCGAGTTCTTTCTCCATGCTTTGCAAACGTCGATGTAGTTCATCGGGGGTCATGGGGGACCTCTTTTCGATGTGCGAGATCAGTTGGCCCGTGGACTCTGGCAAGATGAAGATCGACTGCAATGGGTGGTGACCGTCGCGGAAGATTTGAGAGTTTTGGATGCTGAGGAATCCCTGTACGTCCACTTCCCGTAGGACGATCTTCCCTGCGTCGATCGGCGGGATGATTTCATCTTTCATCGTTGCGTAGCGATCGCGTCCGTGGACGATAGCCCATTCGAGAGCTTTGTGGTCCGCGAGGAGGCGATCAAATTCGTCGTTCGTCACAAAGTGGTACATGTCGTCGTTTTCCTTCGGGCGACGGTCGCGGGTGGTCGATGAGCGGGGATAGTGAAATTCAGGGTGTTTTTTGCGTAGCTGGCGGACGATCGCGCTCTTCCCTACGCCACTGGGACCAATAAGGAGGACGAGCTTCCCTGGGCCATGAACAGGCTGTGCCATAGCTGGATTCTAGGTGGCAGCACCCTTGTCCGCAAACGACAGTTGTGCTATACTGATGGGATTTGCTCTTTTCTCCAACGAGAGTCGCAGTGAGGGGCGAGTGCCTCCTCCCAAACGCCCTTGGACGTTTGCCCCTCCCTGCCGCAGCGGCAAGACCAGCCGCAGCAACACCGGTTCCCTCCTTAGTGAGGGATCCACACAAACACACACATCGGGCGAACGCCCGCCTCTCCCAGGCTCACAGGGACGAACAACACACCAACAAACACACACACGGCCCAGGGTCCTCACCCTGAACCGTGGTAGGGAGAGCTGCAGGTCACAGCATCTCTCTTCAGTACACGCGTGCTGAAGAGGCGACGCCCCGTTCCATTCTGCGCTTGCGATTCGAGCCTGGGATGGAACGGGGCGCTTTTTAATATCTGCAGATCTGACGAACGAGCCTCAGCGCCTGATCCAAAATGTCATTCTCATCGTGTGAGAGCATGTCGCGATCAACCCCGAATCCGTCTTTGTCTTGCGCGTAGTCAGTAAGAAACACCCGGCAGATCGCGTCCGCATCGTCGGGTGATGTGGCGAACGCTTTCTGGAAGAGTTCGACGAAGCGAGGGAACCGATCTTGTGCTTGCTCGAGGGTTTTTGTGTCATGGAGAAATACTTCATACTCCTCCCATTCGTCGTCAGTCAGGCGTTCTATGATGGGTTTGATTGTCGTGGAAAGGGTAGGATCCTGACGGTGGCTCCGCATGTGGAATGGGCTGATGTAGGTCTTAAGTTTTAAGAGTGATGATTTTTTATGTCTCGGTTTTTTTAAGGCAGGTTTCATGATGACCGTTGCTGTAATATCTGCTGCATTAGTTTGGGAAGGAGATCGGCGTTCTGCTTCTGCTTCTTCTTCTACTACGATCACCGTCTGCTGCGTGAGCCACGCTTGTTCCTCCGGCGTACGGATGGCCCACTGTATGAGGGTGGAGCGAGGGATCATCGGATGCTTGGTTTCGAATTTTGTATAAAATGCACGGAGTCCGTCAGTATTTCCTTGTAACGATCGTATTGTCGTCAGTGCAGATACTATTATCTCTTTCGCAGCATCGGGCGTCGCCTGCTTCAGGCGCTCGAAGTATTCATCGACGACGATAACGGTTGTGGGTTGGCTGGGGTTTACCGCCGTGCTGGCATAGTTCAGATAGTGATCATCAACTCTTGTGTGTACATGTCTTGGTCGTTCATCATCAGTACTCTTGGAGTATACTTTGTCATTGGTGTAATAATATCGCTTCGCTGCATTTTCACCCTCGAGTTGATCAAACAGTGATCGTAGTATTTCTTTGGTTGATTGCAGTAATTGAGCTAATTGAGCAGGTGAATAATCACTCATTTCACACGTTGAATATATCTTTTGAAGGAGAGTGGTTCTTTCTTGATCGTCTGTATTGTTTGCTGTTGTGGGAGCAGCATTTCTTGTGCCAATTTTATTAGTTGTAGAAGTATCTACCGTGTTCGGAGTGAGTAAATGGTGAATTGTGGTTTGTTCAACATCGGTTCTCCAATACACGTATGGACCCTGATCAAGATGCTTCCGAGCAATTTTCCCATTGGTTATAAGGTTTTGTAGATGTCTAAACGTTGTGCTTTGGTCCAAGTGAGTTCCTTCAGAAATTTCTTTGACCGTACCAGCACAGGTCGCAAGCCATTCAAGTATTATTTTTTTATTCTCGATACCTACATCCGCTCTCGTCTTAACCGTTTTATGTTTCGTTACTTTCTTGTTACTAAAAACGATGCTAGTACCGTCGCGGATACACTTTATGCTATCCCCAATTATCAAAAGTACACTCAATGTAAAATTTGAATCCCATTCCATCGCATTGGCGATGTCTTGCGCTGTTCCTCTGTCATTGTGTTCAAGCCATGCCAGAACTCGTTCTTCTTCCGACTCGGGAATGGCTTCGGTGGCGGCTGGATCAGAATCTGCTACAGATGGATCGCTCGTAGCAACCGGAGCATCATCATGCTGCGTGGTGCCCTCATGCGTTTGGTTGGTTTCACCATGGGGATCATCCGGAGACGGCGAAGGGGTATTTGGCAGCGCTCCTTCAGCTACCGTCTCAGCTGCTGGATCTTTACATTCCATCCGAAGAACAATGTCTCGTAATTCTTCCCATGCCTTTTCCGTCATATTGTGGATTCTTAATTGAGGTAGTAAGCGATCTTTAGACAGATGGAAAAGCTTGGCGTAGAGTTGACGTGCACGGGCGATTGTTAAAGCTCCTCCTCGAATCAACGGATACTCCCGATTCACCGCGTCTAGCGCGCGCTCGGCCTGCGCCATCCCGGCATCCGCACTTCGCACGTCCCCGTTGATGTTCGTATTCGGTACCAAAGTACGACATCCTAGATGAATGCCATCTTCTGATGCAAACCCTCTTACGATTGATCCTCGTCATCCTCTTGCTCTTTATGGAGTTGCGCATTTTTTTCCATGATCTTCTTCCCGACGGTCGCCGCAATGGCGCCGCCGATCACCAAGCCCACGACGAGCTTGCCTTTCGACATCTTCTTTTTTCTGCGGAAGGGCCACATGAGTGCTCAGTATAGCACAGGTCAATCTTAATGCCCCTTTCCCCAGTCAATCTCAGGGTAGGTATGCATATGGGCCAGAATTTCGTCTTCGATGGCTTTGAGCTTCTCTTCGCTTCTGGCTTCCATACACAGTGACATACAGGGCGATGTGTTGCTTGCCCGAAGCCCCGCCCATGCGCCGTCACCGAAGTCGACACGCGCACCGTCCAACGTATTGACAGGGTATTTCGTCGCGAAGTGCGCTTTCACACCTTCGATGATTTGGAACTTCCGATCGTCGGGGCAGTACGGGCGGCGTTCCTGCGCGGGGAAGGTCTTTGGGTAGTGCGAGACCAGGCTCGAGAGCGACTGGCCAGAAGACTGTACGATCAATGCTGTGCGCATCGATGCAACGAGTGCATCATCGAAATTGAGGTAGTCTTCGAACGCGAAGAAGTGCCCCGATTGCTCGCCGGCAACAAGTGCCCCATGCGTGCGGATCGCACGTTCGACATTATTCGTTCCCACTTCACACATGATGGGTTTGCCACCAAAGCGCGGGATTTCCGTTTCAAGGATGCTGGAGTTACTCACGGTAAAGACAACGGCCGTGCCGGGATGGCGTTTGAGCATATCTTCCGAGAGCAGCAGGATGATTTGATCGGCAGTCAGGATGTTTCCGTGTTCATCAACGACGCCCATGCGGTCTGCATCGCCATCGAAGGCAACGCCGAGTGCGGCATGTTCACGGACGACCGTTTCTTGCAAGACTTTCAGTGTCGCACGCTTGCTTGGGTCTGCCGGGTGGTTCGGGAAGGTGCCGTCGGGTTCGGTGTAGAGCTCGACCAGTTCTACTCCTGCATTGCGCAGTGCTTGGCAGTACACGGGTCCAGCAATACCGTTCCCTGCATCGAGGACGATCTTCATCCCTGCGAGCTTCGTGCCGAACATCTGCTGCATTTTGGCTAGGTAGGGTGTCACGCCATCGTAGGGTTGCACGGTTCCTTTTCCCTCTACGAAACGACCTTCCTCAACGCGTCGTCGCAGTTCTTGGATCTGTTCATTGGCGAAGGGGTGCGCGCCCGCGAGAGACAGTTTTAAGCCATTATCGCATGCAGGGTTGTGACTTGCGGTGACTTGTATCCCGGCGTCGAAGTTGCCGTAGCAGTTCGTGAAGTACTCGACGGGGCTTGGGACCGCGCCAATGGTGTACACATCGCATCCAGTTTCCATCAGGCCCTCGATGACTGCCTGTTCTAACACCGGTCCGTGGGTGCGGGCATCGCGACCAACGCAGATACGTACGGTCTTGTCGGGGTGTTTCTCTCGTAGGATGCTGCCGTAGCCGCGAGCGATGAGTCGTGCGGCGTCGACGGTGAATTGCTCGAGCGCGACGCCACGGATGTCGTACGCGCGGAAAATGCGGGGGTCGATAGAAGTCATGCGCCGATCCTACCACGCCCCCTCAGCCTGCGTCAGCCTGAAAATGCGACGATGACCAATCGTACAATCACGTAACTTGTCATGATCACAAACAGTCCAAGCAGTGCCCTGATGATGAGCGATTTCATGGCCGTAAAATCTTCTTCATTCCCGAGGCTGAGGATGATCCGAATACCTGCGTAGATAACGATCACGACGGCGACGAGCGCCATGAAACCTAGGAGGTACCCGATGATGACGAGCGCACGGCTGATGAGGGGATACGGCGATGGTCCACCGGGAACGGTAAAATAGTCGAGTCCGAACGTTGCGCGAAATGCGACATCAAGGCCAAGGAGTACAATCCCCGCAGCCGCGCCAAAGACCGACCGACGGATGCGCTCTGGTCCGTCATCCCCACCGATACTGAACATCGCACTGAAGACCGCAGCAATAATCATCGCGATCGCGAGGACCGCCACGAGAGCCTGGACCCATCGAACAATACCGAGTATTTCTTCTGTAAAAATTGCAGATCCCGCTGCAGGATCCCATGAACCACCTGAACGGATGAATGCACTGACGATGCGAGAGGTTAGGAAGACAAAGACGACAGCCATCAGACCGTTCGCGATCGCGCGTTTTGCTTCTTCAAATTTTTCTTCACTTTGGCCGTATATGAGTTTTAGGCCTGCCCGCACAAGGAGCAGGAGCGTGAACGATGTGACAATGAGCCACGATCGCTCGAGGAGGAATCCTGCGATGCCTGCATATGCATCTGCCCCACTGCCACCCTCGCCATCACCAAAGAAGAACGGTACAAGCCCGTTGCTTACGGCGTTTGCGATGTCGCTGAGCGACTGTGCGTGCGTTGTCTCAACGAAGCCCGTGAGAAGGAACTTAATAACCCACATAACCAATGTTGATGAAGAAGCGAACGAGCACGTAGCTTAAGAGTGCGATGATGAGACCGAGCACTGCCACAAAGATCGCTTTTTTGGCACGATCTTTCAGTGATTCATCTACGGAAAGCACAAGCATGATGCCTGCGATCATAACCGTAAAGACCGCAAGGCCGCCGATGATGGTGAGAACGAAGTTGATGATACCCACAATTTCCTCTGCAAGAATGACCGAGCCATTCCCTGGTAGGAATGCAGAAACGAGGACATTGCTCACAAGGATGACGGCAATACCCATCACGGTGTGCAGAAACTGCGTCTGCGCGTTTTTGAATTCTTCGTCGCTGCCTTGTTTGATGATGAGCCGTACACCCTGAATGAGGATGAAGAGCGTTACGAGCGTTGCCACGACCAGCCGCATATAGAGGATGATGTTCCCAATGCCTGCATTGACCGCTGCGTCGTTGATGATGGTAGCCCGCGCACCTTGGCCCACCGCATCGACGATGAATGTTGCAATACCGACGATGGCGCATGCCGTAATAGCGTAGCCAAACGAAATTTTTGTTGAATTGATTGTTTCAGATGATTCTGGATCAAAGAGCAGTTTCAAAGAATTCTGTAAGAGCATGAGAATGGCCGTCGCGATGAACATGATGCGTATGGCCGGGAAAATGCTTCCCCAGATATAGGCCGAAGCACCGATTGCGCCACCAGAACCACACGGAATAAATGGGACAGGGCAGGGGATGATTGCTGGTACGTTTGGCAAGATGACCTGCTGTGCATCTGCGACAACTGGTAGCAGCAGCGCGAGGGCCAATGCGAAGAGTGCTCCGAGGCGCATAAATCGTTTAAGTATAGCAGAAAAACCCCATTTCGACAATCATGGCTATATCGTTGCAGTGGATAGCGAATGTGGTACCATGCAGGCATGCAATTCTCCTCATCCAGAAGCCAACCCATTGCCCTTAGCCCTTCAACAGAATCGCGGGTGTATCTTCTCTTTACCGTGGCCATGGCGCTCACACTCTTTGGCGTCTTTCTTGGCATGAGTTTCGGGCATGTTCTCTTGGGTACGGGTGTGTACCTGCTTCTAACGATTGCAGAGCTTGGGCTTATTTTTACAGCCACACGATGGTCCAGATCTTCCCCACTGAATATCGTTCTTTTTGCCCTGTTTCCCATCCTCTCTGGCTTAACGGTGACGCCGTATATCCTGTCGGTCCTCACAGGGTTTTCCAATGGACCTGCCATACTCTTTAATGCCGTAGCTGCCACCGTCGCGATTAGTCTTTCCGCTGCAATGTTGGCACGTATTGCACCAGGGTTATCCGCTTGGGGAAACGCGTTATTCTATGGGTTATGCGGTCTTCTGTTTCTTTCGATTGTGCAGATGTTCGTGCCTGCATTGCGTTCAACGGGATTTGAATTAGCATTGTCAGGGGCGGGGATCGTGCTCTTTGCGTGTTTCGCTGCCTTCGATATTCAGCGCATACGACAAATGGGTACGCTTGGCGCAAATCCTTTCCTCCTCGCGCTCAGTTTATACCTCGATATTTTCAACCTTTTCCTCTCGGTGCTCCGGTTTATGAGCATCCTCTCAGGGGAGCGGCGTTAATCATCCTTCGCAAAATGACCTTTACAGGGCCAAACTTCACCCCTACCCTACGCAGCACTTATGGGTAAACGACCAGTACCAAAAAAGAAGCGCGCGAAACGCGCTACACGGCTCCAGCATTCGCACTACGCGAGCTTGGAAGTAAAGCGTCTGCGCGATCGTTCGGCTTCGCCGTATTCAACGCCTGCTGCACCCAAAAATAAGGGGAAGAAGGCATTGAAGGGAATCACGCGTATCAAGGCTTGATGTACGTCATTAGCTCATCGCTCCCTCCTTCCTATGGCTCGCCGCAGACACCTATCGCGCATCGCAGTCATGCAGGTGCTGTTTGAACGCGAACGTCGTGCCAATGTTGATCCTGAGAAGGCATTGATCCTGAACCATGAGGAGCTCGGCGAAATGGATGATGGGTTTGCCCTAGAGCTTATGAAAGGAGTGCTCGCTCACGAAGAGGCGATGAAGCAAGCGATCCAGGATCATGCCCCTGGTTGGACATTGGATCGCATGGATCCTGTTTCACGGTGTGTGCTTCAGATTGGTGCGTATGAATTGCTCGTAGCGAAAGATGCGCCGCCTGCAGTCGTCATGAATGAGGCGATCGATATGGCGAAAGAGTTTGGGAGCGATGAATCAGGGAAGTTTGTGAATGGCGTGCTCAATGCCATCGCAAACGGCGCGAAGTCTGCATAATCTTCCGCTACACTCTTGCTATGAATGGTGCTTCACATGTCATGCTTGAGAAAGCAATCGGCGTCGCCTTCCGCAATAAAGATCTGCTGGTGCAGTCCCTCACGCATCGCAGTTCTGTACGCGAGAGTAAGCGTGCGGGTCATAACGAGCGCCTCGAGTTTCTTGGTGATGCCGTGCTCGAGTTAGTGGCGACGGAATACTTGTACAACTTGAGCGATAAGCCCGAAGGAGAGCTTACGAACTGGCGTTCGGCACTCGTCCAGCGTGAGCACTTGGCTATCGTCGCGCGCGAGTTAAAACTCGGAGAGTATTTGATTATCAGCCGTGGCGAAGAAGCGAGTGGCGGCCGCACTCGCGATTCGACGTTGGCGAATGCGCTCGAAGCTGTCATTGGTGCGCTGTACCTCGACCGCGGGTTCGATGCGGCGTCCGTCTTCTGTCATAAGTATATTCTCGGCAGACTGGAAGGGCTTTTGGCGCAGGGCAAAGACCGCGACGAGAAGAGTATGTTCCAAGAAAAAGCACAGGAGAAGTATGGCATCACGCCGCATTACGAGACACTCGATGCCGAAGGTCCGGATCACCACAAAGAATTTACGACGGCGGTGTTCATCGGTGATGAGAAGGTTGCTGTGGGCAAAGGAATGAGCAAGCAGCGATCTGAGCAGGCTGCGGCGAAAGAAGGGTTGAAGGCGAAGGGGTGGAAGTGACGAAAAAGAGGGCCGAAGCCCTCTCATTCGTTTGATGGTTAGGTGGGGATTATTTCATCTTGATCTCAATATCGACGCCCGAAGGCAGCGACAGTGACTGCAGCGATTCAACCGTCTTGAAGGTCGTCTCGGTGAGATCAATGAGGCGGCGGTGAATGCGCATTTCGTACTGATCACGCGCATTTTTGTGCACGAAGGTCGACTTGTTCACGGTGAACTTACGAAGTTTCGTTGGCAGGGGAATTGGACCATGCACAACTGCGCCAGAG
Organism: uncultured Candidatus Peribacteria bacterium; assembly: GCA_964558635.1. Lineage (GTDB taxonomy): Bacteria > Patescibacteriota > Gracilibacteria > Peribacterales > Peribacteraceae > DALYDP01. The sequence continues at coordinate 4,049 of CAZLEW010000015.1, read as the reverse complement.
CGCTCTGCTGTGTCGATAATTTTCGCTGCGGCTTCATCGAGCACGCGGTGATCGAACGCGCTCAAACGGATCCGGATGCCAGGAGCGGTACCAGATTCTTTTTCCTTCTTCTTTGTCGTCTCTTTTATCTCCATGGTGTCGTCAGCCTTTTTTGCTGCAGACTTAGCTTTTAACATTGTTTTTTCCTTTTTTGGCGTTGCTGGCTTTTTTGGAACCATAGGAGTGGGGGGAGAAAGAGCAGTGAGACAAGAGGGGATTCCTAGTCCTCGTAGAGGCGTAGCATGCTACGCCTCTACGAGGTAGATGATTACTTCGTGATCTTCGTGACGACGCCAGCTCCGACGGTGCGACCACCTTCGCGGATAGCGAAGCGTGTGCCCTCTTCGAGAGCAACAGGGGAGACGAGCTCAACCGTGAACTTCACGTTATCACCCGGCATGACCATCTCTACGTTATCGGGGAGTGTGACTGCGCCCGTGACGTCCGTCGTGCGGATGTAGAACTGAGGCTTGTAGCCCTTGAAGAACGGTGTGTGGCGGCCTCCTTCTTCCTTCGTTAGGACGTACACTTCAGACTCAAAGTTCGTGTGTGGCTTGATGGAACCTGGCTTTGCCAAGACCTGACCGCGCTGGATATCTTCGCGCTCGATACCGCGGAGGAGGAGACCAACGTTATCACCAGCCTGACCTTCGTCGAGGAGCTTGTGGAACATTTCGACACCCGTACAAACCGTCTTCTTCGTTTCCGTGATACCGACGATCTCAACTTCTTCGTTGATCTTCACAATGCCTTGCTCGATGCGTCCTGTGGCCACCGTGCCGCGTCCCTTGATCGAGAACACGTCTTCGACAGACATGAGGAATGGCTTATCGAGGGCACGAACAGGGTCTGGGATGTACGAATCGAGCGTCGTGAGAAGCTCCTTCAGCTTAGCGATAGCATCTGGATCACCTTCGACTGCCTTGAGGGCGGAGCCGCGGATGATCGGTGTCTTGTCGCCAGGGAATTCGTACTTCGTGAGCAGTTCGCGGACTTCCTGCTCCACGAGGTCGATCAACTCAGGATCTTTCACCATGTCGCACTTATTCAAGAAGACGACGATGTACGGCACACCGACCTGGCGAGCGAGCAGGATGTGCTCACGCGTCTGGGGCATTGGGCCGTCGGCGGCGCTACACACGAGGATGGCTCCGTCCATTTGGGCGGCACCTGTGATCATGTTCTTCACATAGTCAGCGTGACCTGGGCAGTCGACGTGCGCGTAGTGGCGCTTTTCAGATTCGTACTCGACGTGCGCGGTGTTGATCGTGATACCGCGTTCACGCTCTTCTGGAGCGTTGTCGATCTGCGAGTAATCTTTCTTCTCTCCTTCTGGTGAGAAGTTGATAGACAGCGCAGCTGTTAACGTTGTCTTACCATGATCGACGTGGCCGATCGTACCGACGTTCACGTGCGTCTTGTTACGGAGGAATTTCTTGGCGTCAGCCATAATAAGGAAGGGAAGAGAGGAAAAAGTCGGGGGAGGTGGGGAATAAAGCCCCGAAAGCTGCGCCAGTGTAGGGAAAAGGCGTTTAGGGGTCAATCATAAATGTCCCCACGGCATCGGCGACACATGGGGACACCTCTATGGTTGGATTCGAAGGGCTTCAATTGTTCAATACAAGACGCATTACGAGTTCGTTGTTGCAGGGCAGACGCGATACTGGAACAGTTTTTTATTCCACGGATCGAGGATGAAGGAGCTATCACTCTCATCGTCAAAGACAGCCAAAGGGTATCCTCCTGAAGTTTGAATCATAGGGCGTGTGGTGACTGTCCAGGTCGATGGTTGGATCTCAAGAACACTCTTTTTGGGCGCAGAGGCAAAGACCATGATACGGTCGTTCGCGTTGTCGTACACGGCCGTCGGGCGTGCAATGCCATAGGGGAGCGACGCCTTAAGGGTGACGGTTTTCGTCTCTGGATTGAACTCGTACACGGCAGATGATGATTCTACCTTTCCGTTCTTGAGCCAAACTGATCCGCCGATGACGTACGCGACATTGCGTGAAGAATCCCATACGGCTGCAGCATTCATGATGTTCACAGGCATTGTGGTAATTGGATCGACTGCGCTTGCAGTGCCGGGATTGATTACAAAGACGGAATTAAAGGGAGTGCCTCCTCCTATGGGATACCCACCGAACGCATAGAGTTTCTTATGAACTGGATCCCATACGCCCGCTCCACCTTGGGTAAAGGGGAGTGCTATGACTTTGCTTAGCTTGTTTGAAACGGGGTCATACGAAAGGAGGTTGCTGGTGTAGCCGTGTTCATACGCGAAAATATAGGCTATGGAACCCGCACCAATGGCTTCGTCCATCGTGTACGTAGGGATTGATTGAGGGACCCCCGCAGGCATGATGGATGAAAGATCAAAATTTTTCTGCGTGAATGACGCTGTCGTCGGATTGTATTCCATGGAGTAGGAATTCGGTGCCGTGTTAAAGAAGTAGTGTTTACCGCCGATGGTCGTGGCAGAGAGGTGTCCATTGCTCAGGTGCGGTGACGTCGCGGCAAGAGCTTCAGGTGTGTTGCACGAAGCAGTCGTTGCGCCGCATGACGATCCTGTCACCGTCACGAGGTTGCTGCAGATGTTATAGTCGTTGCCGTGACAGAGCTTGAGCTTCAGTCCGACGACGACATCTTTAAAATCTGAAAGAGGAGCAGTGACGACAGTTGCAAATGGTGAGAACCAGTTTTCTGTATGTCGGAACACACCTTGTGCATCGAGTGCATGAAGTCTTGCATCAACAATGCCCGTTGCTGTATATGTCATCGTGATCTGCGACACATTATTGATGCACGAGAGTTTGGCACTCGAGAGTGTTACAGACATTGATGATAGTGGTGACGGCTTCATGCACGTGAGATAGTTCTTGATGAGCAGGGCATCGACGGATTCGACCGTTTCCCGCTCTGTGAGGTCAGTCCTGCTTGTTGCCCATTTTTTCCCGTCGACGTTATAAAACGGGGGAGGAGTGGTCGATGTAGGGGCGGGGAGTGCGCCAGGTCCGGCACCGTTGAGGCGAGTCATGACGATTGAGAAATCCTCTTCATTCACGATGTCGTTGTTATCGACGTCGAGGGGGTTTGTGTTGATGCGTTGGTTTTGCCATGGTGTGCCGGTCCGTGCCGGAATGAGCGCATCACATGCATTCGTCGTCGTGCTCTTTTTGCATGCGCCCTTCTCGCATCCATTGTTGCATGACAGGAGTGTCGCTTGGGCCTGATTCTTCTCACAGAAGTATTCATACACATTTGCACCTTCACACGTGTCAGATTTCTGCATGAATTGTCCGCCAATGCTTGTTGTGACCGTTCCTGCAACGTCGGGGTTTTTTCCTTGGTCAGAATCGCTGCACGTTGATACGGCACACTGAACCGTGGTCGTACCATTTGCAGTGTTATTGCCAGTTTTTGGATCTCCTTGCGGTGAAGAACTCACAATGGCCTTATGGATCAGTTTTGTTGTGCACGGTGTTTCTTTCTTCACGTGGTACGTGAGGTTCATCGTCAAGGGAATGTTGAGCGACAGTCGATCAACACGACAGATCACGACGCCGTTTGATTCTTTGCAGTTTCCTGCGGAATTCTGTGGTTCATAGTACGTCCCCGTCGGAATATTTGCAGTAAATTCCACGGGCGACGTTGCCGTATCCGGACCAAGGTTATTGACGGTCATCGTCAAAACATAGGCGCTATCGACCGGAATGGGGCCGGGGACGAGCTTGAGGGAGACGGAGATGTCCGTTGGGCCGTCCGCTTCATTCGTATCCTGTGAACGAGTACACCCTCTGTCTCTCATGTCGATTGCGCCATCGCCGTCATTGTCGATAAGGTCATTACAGGCAGCCTTCGTTGTTTCTTTTGTGCAGGTACTTGAACAGCCATCACCCGGCAGATTGTTGCCGTCGTCGCATTGTTCCGTCCCTTCAAGTACACCATTGCCACAGGCTGCGGGCGGGGTATCCGTTTTGATCCGCACGAGGACAGCATCCGCGACGGTG
>CAZLEW010000014.1:13675-14307 GCA_964558635.1 uncultured Candidatus Peribacteria bacterium | reverse complement strand
TCATTCGCCAAAAAGACGGAGTTTGACGTACTTTACTAAATATTGCAAAATAGTATAAATGTGGTATACTGAACGAAATGCAACACACACGTACACGTCGTTCTTCAACCCTTTCATCGCTCGTGCGATCACACGATGATCTTCCTGCATTTAACGCTGCGTATTGGGTGATGACACTGCTGGCTGCGATGCTCTTTAACGCTGGAGCATTTGCATTGCTCATTGCGGGTCACATCGCACTTGATGTCTATAAGTACCGTGATATTCATCGAAAGAAGTGGCGAAAAGTTTTGGAAGGCGTTGTTCGTGAGAATCTCCTCGATGTGTCACTCCTGTCGCTCGGCATTGCATTTGCAGTGTACTTCAATGCGTCACTTCCGATTCTTGCGGGTATCCGCGGCTTACTCCGTACAGAAATCGCGTTGCTCAATGCTATCGTTCAAATGACTGTGAAGGCACATATCCTTCATAACATGCTCATGCTTTTATCGCACATGCATCAGTATCTTCGCAAGGTACATCCTCGATTTGGAGCAACGCCATCCCTCCTGGAGCGTGTTGCCGTTCTGGGGCTCGTTTCAAGTGTACTTTTTATCATTGCCTCACCAAGGATCCACGGGTTTGATGCATCT
>CAZLEW010000014.1:9787-13665 GCA_964558635.1 uncultured Candidatus Peribacteria bacterium | reverse complement strand
ATCTTCTGATTCCGTGGAGGATGTAAGATTAGAATGGAGCACCCTCTGGAAAGAGGATGCGTTCCGTGTCGCGTGCATCCTGCTCCCATCGGTCGCTTTCTTCCGTGCGTGTACCGTTTCTGTAGCGTCGATCAAAATCGCGGTACCGTTCATCTATCGTTACACATCGATCACCGATGACGCGTTTATCAGCGTAATACAGAATGTGCGATTCAATCGTGCTTCGCTGTTGCAGTGGAACGTGAATCGAATGCTCCGCGGTGGTACGTGCGAGTGCGGAAAATCCTTGCGCGAGGAGAAATGATCCAATGGCTTCTTCGTGTGATGTTGCGGGGTGTGTCTTCATCCATGCATCCCATACGGCGCGATCCTGCTGTGGCTCCTCGTAACCGGGGGGTGCAGCATCAGGCCTAAAATCGACAAAGCGAAAGAGATCATGCGTTTTGCCCGCGGCAGCGAGAAATTCTCGTCGCACGAACTGCCCTCGCTCAATGAGCGCATCGGCAATGCGCCTGCAGATCTCCGCAACAGCGTCGCAGTGCGCGCGAATGTTCTCTGGCAGACAAACAGTATTTCTCCACGTATTGATCATGCGATCATCTGGCCACGAGACGTCGTTCGTGCTGATGGTGAGTACTCTCGCGTTCTTCTGTACCTCTTCGATCGTCACATGGATATCGCAGTTGAGTGCATCGCCTGCGCGTTCTGACCATTCGATACAACGGATCGCCGCGTCATCCTCGCTCGATCGAAGCGCTTCACAGGCTTCCTTTGTCGATAATCGGTAGAGATCGATATGTGTGACTGTTCCACGTGTCGTGGTGTACCGCTGTTCGAGGGCATAGGTTGGGCTGGTGATGGCTCCTGTAATACCCAGGCCACGAAGGAACCCACGCATGAATGACGTTTTCCCCACTCCAATGGCTCCAGATAGCCCAATAGTCACAGGAATGACATGGAGCGATCGGCCAAGCGACGCTCCTGCAGCCTCTGTGTCACTCTCCGCAGCCGTTCGCAGTAAAGTATGATCAATCATTGACTTAAAATTATAAATGTGATATTATGCTTATAAAGACATTCACACACAAACACATGCATCTTACACGTATTGTATCGGCGAAAAAGCATGGCTTCTGCAAGAAAAGCCTTCATCGTCGAAAAGAACGTTCTGGCCAAGCTGCGTTGTATTTGAAACAGAAGTCATCGTTCTTTATGGCCGCGCTGTCGCTCGTTGCGTTTGTGGCGGGCAATATGGCAGGGGAGCACGGTTGGTATGCATTCATGAAAGCAGTTCTCGGGAATGCAGATGATTCACTCATTACGTACACGGGCACTGTTTCACCAATTGAATTTGTTCCAGATTATTCGAAGTGGCAATCGTACGGTGGCGATAGCGAGCAGCACACATTCAGGCAGGTGCCGAAGGATCTCCTTGTTCCCTTGCCGCTGTATGATCAAGCCGTGGCGAAAAAGGGTCTCGATATGACAGGAGCCTATTCCGTCGGGAATATGGGTTCGTATGATTCAGGCGCGGAAAATGCAGGAAGTCATCCTGGTGTTGATATTCGTGTACCCGTGGGAACACCCATTCGCAGTATTGCAAACGGTATTGTCTCGCAGGTCCAAAACGACGCAGGAGGCTACGGTCTCTTCATTGTGATTCGGCACCCACACATGCCAGATCCAGATCGCCCAACGCGCGTCACGGTGTTGCACTCGGCCTATGCGCACTTGAGTTCCCAGCTCGTAGAGGAAGGTGACATCGTTGAAAAAGGACAGCTCATTGGTCTTTCGGGTCAAAGTGGCTTCGTGACGGGTGCTCACTTGCATTTCCAGGTCGATCGCGACGAAGCACCGTGGCACCCCTATTGGCCATTTACCGGTGCAGAAGCGCGTGCCGCTGGCTATTCGACTGCGAAGGCTGTGAATAGTGGTTTCCACCAGGAGCGTTTACAGCAATACACGGTCCACCCCATGCTCCTTGTGCAGGCAAATTTCAAAGCACCTACATTTCAGAATGATGGATCATCCACTGTTGCCACAAAGAACGTACGACCAACTGCACGTCGAACTAAAGAGCAAATTTCGCAGCTCCGCGTTGATCGTCGTACGCTTCGGCTCGCACGTACAGAAAAAACCACTCAGCACGCTGCAGCCCCCGCACCTATCGCTGATGCTACGAGTGCTCCAGTGATGCCACTGCCCCCGACAGTTATCGACCCCCAGATGATCGCACCAGGGTCCGTTGCACTTGCAACGCCCGAAGCCCCCGTGCAGCGTTCGACGGATAAGCCAGTTGCTTCGTTTGATCTGCAGTATCCACGTCAGTTCAGCGGTCGTGAGTGGTTAACAGTGCGCATTACACTGCTTGATGAATCAGGGAAGAAAACGAATGAAGATCAATTAGCGAAAGATATCTACCTCCGCACGGCATTCGGCGAAGCTGAATTTAAGCCAGCAGTGCTCCGGAAGGAAGATTTCACCGACGGCGTTGCGACCGTTGAGATGCTCCCACGTGGTCGTCGCACGGTGGTTCTTCTCTTACAGCCGTACGCGTTTCAAGGTCTACCCATGGAGTACAAAGAATAAGTTTGAACGGAGATGAACGAAAATGGCCGCGACGTCGCGGCCATTTTTAACAATACAAATTGCGTGAAATTAGCCTTTTGGCATCGCTTTCGTATCAATCATCGGTACAACACGTGCGCGTGCGCCAACGTCGAATGTGATTGAGAGTGTTGTTGTTGCATCAGCCTTATTCGTCTCTGGAGCATATGTGGACCAGCCATCGACCCATGTCGAGAGCGAGGCACCAGTGACATTACTGAGTTTTTTAATCAAGAGCTTCTCAAACACTGTTTTGCGCTTATTCACTTTTTTGATGAGCGTATCTAGTAAAGCCAATTCATGGTCTTCTGTATCGACTAAGCGAACATCCCAGCTAACGGTACATTCATGTCGCTCGAGAATGTTCGAAATTGTCTGAGCAGCATCAATGCGTACGACGCGGATGAAGACGCTGAGATTCCCAGAGACCTTCGTTGTTTGCGTACCCGTTGAGACATCGTAGTATGGGTAGATGGATGGTGATCCTGTACGTCGCACACGTCCATCTGCGCCAATTTCTGATTTAAGAGTGTTATAGAGTTTCAGGAGTTCAGTGCGAACGTCATCGCGAGTGTCGCGATTTGTTATTTCGCAGTAGCCATTGATGGCAACAAAATCAGGTGTGACTTCTTTTGTGATACTTGCATCGACCGTAATGCCTGTGCCGTAGGGGCCTGGGTAATATTCTCCTCCGCCGCCCATGCCACCACCACGATCGACGCTGGTGGTACTTTCATCCAGAGCTTGTATGACTGCGTCTTCCGATACTGGCTCTGCTGCAATTGTAGCTGCGAAAGCGGTGAAAGGTGTAAGACTGATCGAGAGCGTTGCAAGTGCTCCCACGAGTGCAGATCGTCGCATAAAAAGTGGGGGAAATAACAATGAAACTGTAGGGTCGAGAAATGTCTGATGCAACAAAAAACCATGATATTTTACGATGGTCGAGCTTGTGTGTAGAAACCGCTCATAAGCGAGACCAATGTGACAATGATGACTAGCAGTGTCGCGGCGATAAACTTTTCAAAGGTCGAGAGGAAGAGTGCCATTACCCCGAAACACGTCCCAAGCCCAACCGTGAAGAGTATGACTGCCCATGGCTTCCACCCGCAGGCAAGTAATTTATGATGCAGGTGTTCCCCGGTATGCGAGCCTTTCAGTGGTGATTTGCCAGCAATACTGCGTTGCAGTATGACAAGAAGAGAGTCGATGAGTGGTACACCAAGGACGAGGAATCCCGTCGCGACTTTTCCACCTGCGTAGATTGTGAGTAC
>CAZLEW010000014.1:8219-9777 GCA_964558635.1 uncultured Candidatus Peribacteria bacterium | reverse complement strand
AATTCGAAGAGTGCTGCGCCACTGGCCAGCCCTGCAAGAACAAAACTCATGAGTGCAAGTTCTGGTTGATCAACACGTGCCGAGAGCGAGAGACATCCGATCGTTACAAATCCAACCGCTGAGAGGAGGCTTGTTTGCCCAGGGATACCATCGAACCAATTCAGCGCATTCATGGTGAAATAGAGCCATGCAATGGTGAAAAGCCCACTGAGAACAGGGAGAGGGCCAAAAAAAGGAAGAACAACATCCCACACATCGAGTTTCACGAAGTCACCAAGACCAAATGCGGCAAGTGGATTTGTGAGCGTATAAATACGTGTCCCCGTGAGAAAAAGGAGCAGCGCGACGCTTCCTTGTGTGAGCAAGCGAAAGAGAGGCGACAGACGCCTGCGATCATCGATGAAACATACAATCGCAAGCAGAAGAACAGAGAGGAGTAAGCCAATTTCTTGCATGAGCCCGCCTCCCCACGCGAGAAACAGTGAAAAAATACCCACCGAGAGAACGCCGGTTGGGTAGGGGAGTCGTGCACGCTTGAGGCCGTATCGTTCAGGAAAATCAACGAGTCCCACGCGCGGAAAAACGCGAAGCGCTACGAGATGTAGCGTAACACTTCCTATGAATACAAGCAGGGGAGTGATCGGGAGGGGAGTGATGTCCACATGCATATCGTAGCAGTGCGTGGGCGTTATCGGTACACTCCTCCCATGTCGACATACAAGCGATTCGCGGATCTTGACCTTCATGGAAAACGAGTGCTTCTTCGTGCAGGGTTTGACGTGACCATTGAAGATGGCATCGTGACAGACTCGTCACGCATTACGGCACTGAAAGACACGATGCTTTCCATCCTTGCAGAAGGATCGCTCGTGATCATGGCTCATCAAGGGAGGCCGAATGGTGTTCCGGTTCCAGAGGAGAGTCAGAAGCCCCTCGTTCCCGTGCTCGAAGCGCTCCTTGGTCGACCTGTATTGTTTGCGCCGTCTTGTACAGGGCCAGAGACACTAGCATTAGCGAACAGTCTCAAGCGTGGTGATGTTCTTCTCCTTGAAAACCTTCGATACGATGCACGGGAAGAAGCAAATGATGCTGGTTTTGCAGCAGAGCTTGCAGCGCTCGCTGAGTGTTTCGTGTGCGATGCATTCAGTAATGCGCATCGTGCACATGCGAGCATGGTGGGTGTTGCCGCGCTTCTGCCGTCTGCGATGGGGCTGCAGATGCAGAGCGAAGTAGATCATTTGCTGGCCGTTCGAGAGGCGACAGATGGTGTGTGCGTCATCGTGAGCGGAGCGAAGCTTGAAACGAAGGTTCCTGTGATTGAGGCATTTATAGGAAGGGCAGAGTCGATTATAGTTGGAGGAGCGATTTGCCAAAAGTTTTTTGCGTATTCTTTGTTTTCTAGCTTAGTTAGTGTTGCTTTAACCGCTCTTAAGCTATATTCCGGCAAAATTCCATAAATAGGAAAATATATAAAGATGTACAAAAAGAAATAATATACTGCAACTCCAATAACACCCTTAACACTTACTCCCCAAAATAATACGGTAAGGGTTCCCAT
>CAZLEW010000014.1:0-8209 GCA_964558635.1 uncultured Candidatus Peribacteria bacterium | reverse complement strand
GGCTTTGGCTGCAGCTGGTTTTGCCATTGGGTCGTCTCTCTCTGATTCGAAAGAACTTTCAACTGCAAAACGCATTCTCGATCAAGCCAAGAGTGCACTGCTCCTTCCTGTTGATGCCGTCGTTGCGCCGTCACCATCAAGTGCAGCAGCCGCTCATACTGTTGTGGTTGGCGCTGTGCCAGAACAAGAAGCGATTTTTGACCTCGGCCCAGCATCGACGCAGCAGATTGTTGCTGCAATCAAGCGTGCAACAACGATCGTGTGGAATGGTCCACTCGGGTACTGCGAACTTCCAGAGTTTTCCGCATGTACGATCGCCGTTGCAGAGGCCCTTCGCGCTGCAACGACAGCGGGGGCGTTGACGGTTATTGGCGGTGGCGACACGCTGGAAGTGCACGCTCGATATCAACTTCCGATGAACGGCTATTCGTTTGTAAGTACGGGTGGTGGCGCCATGCTCGAGTTCCTCGCACACGGCGATCTCCCTGCACTTGCGGCACTTCGTGATTCGTAACGCATGGTGCACAGTGTTTCGAAGAAGGCATTTCAGCTCTGTATCCTCGGCGACGAGGAGAATCTTGATGCATTTGCTCGGCGTTTGGGGCTTACGGAACATGGTGTCTGCATCGCATTTCTTGGTACGCGTGAACGTGCGGTCGTGACATCTCCAGAGCTCATTGCAACACTCCTTCGTTCGCTCAAAGCATCGAAAGCATATCTCGCGACGAAACATCCAACACTCGTAAAACAAGCACGTATACAAGGTGTTCGCGTCATTGATCGTACAGCAGATCTGAAGGACCTCCTCCAGGGTCATGAGCAATTGCACGATGCGCTTCGTGTGTTTTCGCCCCATGTGTGGCGGCAGCAATTGAAATCGCAGTTACAACGCATGGGGCTCGTATCGATGCCTCGTCTTCGTATCTATAGTTTGGTGGGATTATCTGCAGTTCTGTTTTTTTTCGTCGTGTTTCGGCTACTCCCATCTGCAGAGATACAGGTGAAGCCTCGCCAGGAAAATGTAACTCAAACGGTGAATGTCTTCCTCGTTCATAGTGGGGCAGTCTTGCCAGCGACACGTGTAAGAATGTTACCGTTGCGTTCTATTGCTATTCGCGATGAACGTTCTCTTACGTTTGATCAAATTAGTAAGCAGTTCATTGGTACTGCTGCCACAGTCGATCTTCAAATTGTGAATAATTCTTCAGAGTCACTCTCGCTCATCAAAGGCACGCGATTTCAAAATCAGGCAGGGATGATCTTTCGTTCACTTGGTCCCATCACGCTGCCATCGAAGGGCCGGTCTCTCATGCGTGTGAAAGCCGATCATGAAGATGCATACGGTCAAATTATCGGCCAGCGTGGTAATGTTCCAGCGGGTGTTGAGTGGTCTATCCCGGGGTTAGACCCCACAACAAGACCCCTTGTTACTGCGGTGAATCCTCAGGCGGCGTCAGGCGGGAGTACGGCGTATCGCACTGTTCTTTCGCGTGCAGATTTGGATTTAGCACAAAAACGACTCGAGCAAGAGTTACTCGCAAGCGCCAAACATCTTGTCGATGAGCAAATTGATCTACTGAATGCTGAGCATCCAGAGCTTGGTGTCCGTTTGCTCCGTTACGGAGAATTAACGAAGTTATCCTTTACGGGGTTTATTATTCCTACGCAGTTTATCGGGCAAGAAGTGGCATCGATCCCTGTGCAAGGCTCGATAGAGTATGTAGCGAGTGCATACGATTCGAGCTCCATTCTTGATTTTCTTCGTACAGAACTCCTCTCGCATGTACGCGAAGGGAAGAGACTTTTACTCGATGAATTATCTGATGAACATCTCATTGTTCACGTCATTGATTACGATGATGCACTGTCGTGGATTAAGTTGACGGTTGATTTGTCGGCAACGGAAGAATACATCCTCGATCAATTGACGCCTGAAGGAGCGCTGTTTGCACAGCGTGTACGAGATGAAATCACAGGTCTCACCATCGACGAATCATTGCGTATCGTTCGCAACATGCCCGAGGTGGAAACAGCGAGTATTTCTCTCTGGCCCCCCTGGGGGGGGACTCTCCCAACGATTCCTTCGCATATCTCTATTACGCCAGATCAATGAAAAGAGCAGTGTGGATCATCTGTGCGTTGTGTTGCACACTGATGGGCATTCTTCTGACGACAGTTATTCTGTCGTTTCTGATGATTCTATTCAGTTTTCGTGGCGACGCAGTATTTCCTGTTGATTGTGGCTTGGTCTTTGGCGCAGCGATCAGTGCTGAGAACACTGCAGGACCAGCGATTATTCGACGCGTCGATGGTGCAGCTGCACTGTGGAAGAAGGGAGATATTCGTTTGTTAATTCTTACGGGGGGCAAGGGTGACGCTCGACGATTTAGTGAGGCAGCCATCATGCGGCAACACGCTATTCGTGATGGTGTGAATGGCCAGCACATATTGATCGAAGACACTGCCCGCTCGACGAAGGAAAATTTATCGAATTCTCGCGCAATAATTGACGAACATTGCAAATCTGTTGTAGCGATTAGTGATCAGTATCATCTGGCACGAATTCGTCTTCTTGCAAAAAGATCTGGGTGGGGGACCCTCATGACCTACGGAGTAGAGGATCGTCCTCAACAGGGGGAATTGCGGAGTGTTGTACGTGAGCTTGCTGCATATGTGTATTACGCACTCGGAGCAGATTCATTCCTGACATTCGATACATACGATGACGTACCGCGCCCATCAGAGGGCAGCTGATGCCAAATCAGGTACTAGACCTACTATAAGTCAATTGATTGATTAACATAAAATGCATTATGTTAACCTAGCTATGTCTTCCTCTCCATCTCCCCTCGCGCTGTCATCGGCGATTGATCGGTATCTCATGTACGTGCAGACGGAAGAGAACAAGTCTCCCCTCACTGTGCGCAATTACCGCGAGTCGTTGACACTCACGCAGTCATTGTTGCCGAATGTTCATTCGGTCATGGATATTCATAAAGAGTCGGTACGTCAGTTGAAGTTTGCACTCGGCAATGCGGTCGCAAAAACCAGGCGTCCCCTCTCTATTCGCACGAAAAATCATCACATCACGGTCCTTCGAGCATTTTTACGGTATTTACTGCAAGAGGAAGAGCTCAATGTGTATCCGCCTGATCGCATTCGTCGGTTTAAGGAAACGCAGCGCCAGGTGAAAGTGCTTACGTCTGAGGAGCTCGTTCGTATGCTCGATGCGCCAGATGTGGCTACCAGGAGCGGAAAACGCGATGCAGCGATCATGAAGCTCTTCTTCTCGACGGGCTTGCGTCTTGCAGAGCTTCGGAGCCTCAATTGCAAAGATATCAACGTGCACACGCGGGAAATTAGTGTTCGAGGGAAGCGTGGCAAAATTCGCGTCGTCTTTCTGTCTGATAGTGCTGTCGATGCGTTACAAGACTATCTCACGAGTCGAACTGACCATCTTCTTCCGCTCTTTATTCGCAATCCCGAACAAGCGGTGCAGATCCTCCCTCCTGGCGAGCAGTTTCGCCTCTCGCGCATCAGTATCTACAACCTCGTGAAGAAGTACGCGCTTCAGGCGGGTATCGTCACTGATCCATCCCCCCATACGCTGCGCCATAGCTTTGCGACCGATTTACTGCGCAACGGCGCGGATCTTCGGAGTGTGCAGGAGTTGCTTGGACATCAAGATCTCAGCACGACGCAAATTTATACACACGTCACAAATCCTCAATTAAAAGAAGTGCATACGAAGTTTCACTCGCGATAGATGTTGAATTCTTTTGTTTCTCCCGTCTCATAGCTTTGTCCTTCAGCCTTGCTCGCGTAGCATGCCGTTACTGTTTTCTTCCCTTCATTTTATGTCGACTCATTCTAACAATGTGAATACGCCGTGGTTTGCGGTTTCGGTCGGTCTCCTCGGTTTGATCGTCGGATACGCGCTTGCCACGGGTGTGGGTAATCCCCTCGCAGGCGGTAACGCGAAGCCATCTCCAGCTGTCGCAGTCGATGATACGGCCGAGCCAGAACCCGCTGGTGATCCAGCAGATGCCGATGATGATGCGGTGAAGGGTGATGCTGATGCCACAGTGACGCTCATTGAATTCACAGACTATGAATGTCCATTCTGCAAGCGTCATTTTGAACAGACGATGCCAGAAATCGTGAAGAATTACGTTGATACTGGCAAAGTAAAATACGTTGTCCGCGATTTCCCTCTCAGCTTCCATGCCAATGCACACAAGGCCTCAGAGGCAACGGAGTGCGCTGCAGAGCAGGGTAAATTCTGGGAGATGCATGCGAAGATTTTTGAGAACCAGGGCTCGTGGAGTGCAGATGCAGCAGGATCATTCAAGAAGTATGCAAAAGAACTGGGCCTGAAGGCATCGTTTGATGCATGTCTTGATAATGGCGACATGGCCGCAGAAGTCGACGCTGATCTTGCAGCAGGCAGCGCCGCGGGTATCAATGGCACGCCAGGCTTCTGGATCGTTTCTGATGATGGTGAGAGCAAGAGTATCTCTGGCGCGTATCCGTACGCGACGTTCCAGGCAGCGTTCGACGCAATGCTCTGATTCCCTCTTTCGGATTCCAAAAAGGACGGCTTCGGCCGTCCTTTTTCGTTGCACGTAAAAAGTCCTGCCAACGCGTCATGCGCTGGCAGGGGCTTTTTTCTCGGGTGCGGATAGGGTGAGCTTAGACCGCCGTTCCCAGGTAGCCGTCGGTTTGACGGTTCCAGAGGCGGTAGTACAAGCCTTTCTTTGCCACGAGTTCATCATGGGTTCCGATTTCCACGATCTTGCCTTTGTCCATCACGACGATTCGGTCCGCATGTTTAATGGTTGAGAGCCGGTGAGCGATGATAATGCTCGTACGGTCCTCCATGAGGTCGAAAATCGCCTTTTGGATCATCGCTTCCGTTTCTCCGTCCTGATTGGAGGTCGCTTCGTCCAGCACGAGGATGGGGCGATCCGCCAGGAAGGCTCGTGCTATCGCGATGCGCTGGCACTCGCCTCCCGAAAGAGTCACTCCGCGTTCGCCGACCATGGTGTTGAGTCCATACTCAAGATCGCAGATGTACTCCCACAAGCGGGCCTTCTTGGCCGCATCGATTACTTCCTCCCTCGACGCATCCGGTCGTCCAATGAGGATGTTCTCCTCGATCGTTCGACCGAACAGCAGCGGAATTTGCGGCACGAGCGTGATGACCGAATGCAGACTGTCTTGAGTCACGTCCGCGATGCTTTGGCCGTTAATGCGGATGTCCCCCGAATTGGGATCATAGAACCGCATTAGCAACTTTCCGATCAGCGTCGATTTACCAGCGCCGCTCGGACCGACCACCGCAACTTTCTCCCCAGGCTTTATGACAAGCGTGGCGCAAGAGACCGCCATCGATCGTTTGCCGCCCGAGCCGTAATCGAAGTCGACCGAGTCGAAGACGATTCCTCCGTCACCGACGCGTAGCGCGTATGCCCCAGGGGCGTCACGCACTTCAGGCTCTTCCGCATACATGTCGGCCATCTCCTCCGCGTCGCCCAGGTGCTTGAACGTCTTGTTCATCGCGCCGGCGACTTCCCACAGTTGAATGATCACCATGACCAAGTAAGTCTGGTAGAACACCAACTCGATCCATTTGATCCCGCCGCTTTTCCATTCGGCGATCAGCACCGAGAACACCATGAGCTCGAGACTCACCACCAGGAGGCCCTGGAGGCGATTCACGAGGCCGCCGATGTTATCGGCCCATTGCTGGGTCCTCATTCGCTCTTCGGTTAACTTGTCGAACCGCGCTCGCTCCTCGGCAGCCCGTGCGAAAGAGCTGATCGCGAGGATATTCGTGAGCGCGTCCACCAGGTTGCCGTTCGTCTTTGAGTCCGCGTAGGCGGCTTTCTTCTCAAGTCCCATACGGTACAACGCAAACCGATAATTGGCTGCCAAATACACGATGATCCACGAGAGGAAGATCCATCCGATCGCAGGTCTCATAACGAAGAATACGACGGTCGTCATGATGACCATCGTCAGGATGCGCCCGAATTGGAACGTATACTGGTCGGTGACGAATTCCAGCGTGTGCCGGAACCGTTTGGCCGATGTGACGAGCGATCCCGAGTAATGTTGCCCGAAGAACCGTGCGGACTTCTGCAGCAACATCGCAAAGGTATTTCGCTCGGCGTCGCGCATGCATACCGTGGCGTACATTGTCACGAGGACATCGAACACCGTCCACATGCAGACGTGAAGCGTCAGCACTCCGCCATAGATCCAGAGCAACCATGTCGTGTCAGACCCGGCCTCGAGGGTTTCGAGGATGTGTCGGAACGCGAAGGGCTGCGCGTACTTCGTGAACACCGTGAGGAACATGACGAACGTCATGATCGCAAACAGCATCCAGTGGTTGCGCAGCGCCGGTTCGTAGGCTCTCCAAATCTTTCCGACGGACGCGATGCGCGTGTCAGGCCGCCGATACAACAAGATAGCAGCTGTCACGATGATGGATCCCACAAACAAGAGGAGATGCCACCACTGTTCGATCACTGCGAGCGCGTGTGCACTCCACAGATTCACGATCCAGTTCATACTTTCTACGATCCATGTCATGTCAGAACTCCCTATTCCGCTATGGTGAGAAAAAGCAGTGTCACAGTCGGACGCTCCGACTGGCTCTAAAGCTTAATGATGGTAAAGCGTATTTATTTTTGAGCAAGCATTTTCATGAATATCGCAGCAGAAGAACAAGAAAATCGACTGAGTGTTTTTGTATGGATACGACTTGCACTATGGGTGTACGAGCGTACACTACAGACATGCCCACCCTCTCCCCTCTCTTCCCCTTCTCTGGCGCTACACCCGTCTCCATCGACGCCAGCGCACTCATGCAGCAGGGCGATTTGTTGGTCCAGATGGTGCGTAGCTTTCCGGTCCCCTGCCAGGTCCGGGTTGTGCTGTCGCCCACGCGCGATGCCACGGCCCGGCGCCTGCAGAGCCGGTTACAGTCTATGGGTTGTACGGTCACCAAACGTCTTCTTTCTTCCTCTTCCCGCTGATGTCCCGCGAGACCAAAAACGCTGGCTGGGCTGTCATTCTTTCAATGGTCCTTACGGTGACTGCCGCCATTCTCCCCCAGGTGCTTTTTGTATTTTAACTGGCCTTGTTACCACATTTTCATACTTAATTGTTGGCTTCGGTATCTCCGTGACAGTTTTATCGACATCTGCCGTTTGAGGAGGAGCTTTCCGAAGAGAGGCTTCCAGTGTTGCGCGGATCTTTCGACGTGCTTCTGCATAAACGAAGCCAGGCTCCCCCTCCTTTGCATTATCCACTGCTTGATCAATTTCACGACCAAACAGTACCAATGCTGCACGTTCAAGTCGTTCATCATCACCAAGGGTATCCATTTTATTGCCCAACGCATCTTCCATATTCTTTGGATTTTTCACAAACAAATCAAGCTCAAGGAGGTCGCCTTCATTAATTCCTGTGGTTTGTGATTGGGATTCGCTCATGCGTGCACTATTTCATATAGAAATAAATTTTCAACTATTTTATCCTCAAAAACTTCCTCCTTCCCACTTTCACCACGCCTGCAACGGCTGGGGCGTGGAACTCAGTGACGGACTGTCCGTCGAGCGTGATCGCTCCTTGGTCGACAAGCCTGCGGCCATCGCTCTTCGAGGCGATGAGTTTCTCGCGCGCGAGGAGGTCGAGGAGTGATTCCCCTTTCTTAGCTGTCGTTTCTGGGATGTCATCCGGGATACCACCTTTCGTAAAGACGCTCTCGAAATTGTACTGCGCTGCATCGGCGGCGGTAGAGCCGTGGTAGAGTGTGACGATCTCTTTGGCGAGGCGTACCTTCGCATCCCGCGGATTGCCGTTGAGAATTGCAGGAATGTCCTGTTGAGGCACATCCGTACACAGCTCGAAGTACTGCTGCATCAGATCATCCTTCACCGACATCACTTTGCCGAACATGTCGTTCGGTGCGTCATCGAGATAGATGCAGTTGTTGTAGCTCTTACTCATTTTACGACCATCGGTTCCTTCTAAGAGCTGCACGGTCATGACAAATTTTTCACGCTTGCCGAAGGCTTTTTGCATCGTACGGCCTGCGAGCATGTTGAATTCCTGGTCGGTACCACCTAGTTCCACATCGACGTCGAGTATGACCGAGTCATACCCGACCATGAGTGGATACATAAATTCATGGTCG
>CAZLEW010000013.1:9051-14439 GCA_964558635.1 uncultured Candidatus Peribacteria bacterium | reverse complement strand
GACCGGGTGGGATTTGAACCCACGACCAATTGCTTAAGAGGCAACTGCTCTACCAACTGAGCTACCGATCCATTGATGTAAAACGAACAAGCGAAGGAGATCCAACTAACTGCTTGCCAGTGATGTGAAGGTGACAATCGAGGGCCAAAGGATACCAAAGCTTCTCAGTTGAGCAATGACGATTTACAGGACTTTCCGTGGTTGGGCCATACGCGAGCCGTCTTTCGCGGGGACTAACACGGCAATCGGAAGGCCTTCAAACCAGGCCCATGTGCCCGCAGAGACCTCTCGCTGGATCTTTCGACCATGACGCAGATGCTCTGCTTCCTCGGCTGTTATATCGATCCGAGCAAAACGTGCAAGCACGTCCTTTAGTGGTAGGACATTGGTCCATGTTGCGGCATCGGGTGTCACGGCGCGATCAACGGACCATTCCCCCACCGATGTACGACGCAAATTTTCGAGATACCCACCGCACCGCAAGACATCACCTAAATCGTGTGCGAGTGAGCGAATGTACGTGCCAGAGCTGACATGCACATTGAGGCGCAGATGCGGATATGCATACGATAGGACTGTGCATTTACTAATTTCAACGGTGCGCTTTGGCATCTCTACTTCAATCCCCTTCCGCGCCAAATCGTACGCACGAACACCTGCGATGTGCACCGCACTGTGCGATGGGGGGACCTGCTCGATCTTTCCTGTAAATCGCTGATCGATTGCACGCTGAATATGGCCTTTATCAGGCTCGGACCATCCTGGTTTCGTAGCAACAGTTTCACGTACCCCTTCGCTATCGTAGGTCGTGCTGACCGCACCAAAGTGCACATCTGCGATGTACTCTTTTCCTAAGCCTGAAAAATATTCGATGACTTTCAACGCTTTTGACCCCACGGCCAATACCAGTAAGCCAGATGCTGCAGGATCCAATGTTCCTAAATGGCCAATATCACGCTCGTTTAACGCACGCCGCACCATCGCGACTGCCCCATGACTTGTGGGGCCGCGTGGTTTATCGATGAGTAAAAATCCATGGCGCATGGCAGGCATTCTACCTGTTGTTTAGCATCTGTGCAGGCTAATAAAGCCTACAGAAGAGGGAGAATCGCCGTTGCGAGGATGCCAATAATGCCAAGAATGGCAAAGATTTGGACAATGCGTTTCTGCTTCATGGTTGAGCGGTAATGGTGACAGAAGTTGTATGCGTGGCTGTTCCTTGTGTGACGGTCAGTGTCACGGGGTACGTTCCAGCTTTTTCAAACACGTGAATTGTTTTTTTCTGATCGCTTTGTGCACCATCGCCGAAATCCCACAGATAACTCGTTGGTGCGCCAACGGTACAATCTGATGCAAAGTCGACACCCATGGGGATCGTTCCTCGAATACGACTCGGGATAATACATGCACGTAGCAGTGGCTCTCGCACAATGAGTGTTGATCGAGCAGTAAAATTTTTGCCCGACGTTGTTCGAACCGTAAGGCCGATTGTATACGTCCCTTCTTTTTCGTAACGGTGCTTGGCGCTCGCTCCGCCAAATTGATCTGGTGTGCTATCTCCAAAATTCCAGATGAATCCTGTAATTGTTTCGCCTGGTATAAATGATTCCGATGCATCAAACGCAACGTCAAGCGGTGCAACGCCCGTTTCAGGAGCCATCGTAATGACGAGCACTTCGCTTGCAGGTTTTACCACAACGGTAATGGGTAAACGCAACACATGATCTTCCAAATCCTGCGCGATCAATGTAACAGTGTATGTTCCTTCACGCCGATAAATTGCCTGAAGCGATGTTTCCGTTGTTCCAACTTCTGTGGCATCTGGCGCCTCCCACGAAAACTCTACAAACGGCGTCGCTGTACGTGGCGTTAAATTCAGTGAAACTGGTACCTCTCCCTCGATTCGATTACCTGAGACTGGCGGCGCTCCTTCGAATGTGAGATCGGGCAGACGGAGAACATCGACAATGCGAACGGTCGACTGAAGATTCGCGATGACGCCGCTGTGCGAGTGGACTTTCACACTCACAGGGAACATCCCTTTTTTCTCAAATGTGTGCGCCACCTTCATCCCGTCGGCTTCATCACCATCGCCAAAATTCCACTCGACTTTCGCAGGGACAATGTCGCTCGTGAGCGTAAAGAGGACGGGGAACGGAGGGGCTCCGATCAATGTTTTTGGCTCTGTATTGAGCGATACAGGAAATGGCAGTGGAGGTGGTACGAGAATGCTCACCGAACGCGAGAATGAAGTCTGTGTATTATTCTGTAAAGCGACATCAACTTTTACCACAATGTCGCCTGTCTGAAAGAACGTATGCGCAGTCTCGAGTGATGTGGTTGTTGTATCGGTAATGCCATCGTTGTTAAAGTCCCAGCGAACTTCTTTCACCGCACCAACTTCGGGGTAGAGGTGTGCAAGACTGAAAATAACTGCCTGATCGACAATGGGCACAGGCGGTGTAATTTTAAACACAGACTGATTAATGACAAACTTCTTCGTTGCACTTTTTTGGGTGCCATCGGATCCGATCATTACAACCGCAACCGTATATGATCCATCGCGTTCAAACGTTGCTGTTAATTCTGGTACAACAGTTTCTTGATCCGTTTTTTTATCGCTATTCACATCCCAGCGATACTCGACTGGTACAAATCCCTGAGATAAAAGATGAGGCAAGGCACGCTCGACACTCAATGTCATTGAAACGGGCGCAATCAAATCAGCAACAGACGTCGGCGAGGTGATATCCATCACAATCGGCAATGTACGCATTGTGATGTACGGCACTGCGATACTAAGGATGAGTGCAGGAAGTACGGAAAGAAAAACTTTGATACATGCGAGAAGACGCATACGTGAGTCCGCTCGAGAGATGGCAATGCGTTGAAGCATGAGCCCCCCAATAATGAGACAGATACACCCTACCGAGACTGCAACGAATACCCCCATGAGAGGCAACGACTTTAATGCAGGATCAACCGATGGGAGGAGTGTCAAAAGCAGAAGAGACCATCCTCCGTAGACGATATACAGTACGATAATCCCTCCAAGGAGAACACCCTTCATACGCCGAACAACAGGCGTGCTTTTGATCTGTGGCGACGCACCAGACACAGGAGCTGAAATACCATCGAGTGGTTTGTCATCGGGGAGAGCGTCGGAGGAATCTGTACGTAGCGGCATCACAGTGCAGGGAGTGGTTGTGTTTGAAGTAAATGACTCAGAGGGGAAAACGACGTAGGTGGCGCAATTTCGACGGGAACATTGTGATCTCTTAGATGAAGAGAAAACGATCCTTGCATGTCGCCAGCACCAGGGGCTGATTCAAACGTCCACGAGAGACGCCGTACGACAGACGTTTCTCGATCGATCCACACGGTGCCAGTTGCCTGAAATGAATTGATAAATGTTTCTGCAGCTTGCCGATCAAACGGCTGAGATCGCTTTGCGGCTGTTTCTTCTAAAAAATCAACCATAGAACGAGGGTCAATCGTGACGTCGTAGGCAAAACAATCAAATCCATCAACCTTCTCGAAACTTCGATCGTGCGTCACGGAAATTGTACGCATTTGCATGGCAATGAACGATGGATCAGGTGAAATCGTCGCATGCTCAGACAAAGAACTTCCTGCAAGGAACCACGTTCCAATCGCTGTTTCTGGCAAAAGCCCAATGCCAGGAAGGAACAAGACACTCCCGTCGACTTTCGATAATCGAATATAGACTTCGTTCTCGTCTGCAACAATTACTTCTCCCCCAGCCGAAACAGTACGACTTACTCCATCTTGTGGCACAGTGGTATCAGCATCGAACGAAAAAGAAAGACGACGACCACTATCAGCAATGACCCCGGCAGCAGTACCATGAATACCCATTCCCTGGTTCCCTGCATCGTATGAAAATGTCACATCGAAGACGGCGGATTGAAGTTGTTGAGCGACGGAGGAAGCTCTTTCGAGTATACTTGTTGGATCTTCGGTACCACCGCGTGAGCATGCAGCAAGCACAAGTGCCGAGCACAGTACGAAACGATAAGGAGATCCAAATTTCATGCTGGCTTTCAGTGTGCCAGAATGAGTCGATAAGCGCGAGTGAATCAGCGTGCAGGCGAAACCGCTTCTACGTCTGACGGCTCTTCTACGATCAGTGCAATCGTGCGACTCCTACTCGCGCGTACTTCTCCCACGAGCTCGAGCATCACATCGGTATTGCGCTCAAGGAAGAGCGGCGTATTAAATACGAGCCGAACACGCTTCGCATCAAGCGTTGCCACAGTCGCAGTCAATGCGTCGCCGCGTTTCGTTTGAATGCGAAGATGCTGAATATCTGAATCGCGAGCTTTGCCTTTGTTGACGAATGTGATTGCACGGACTTCATGATCCGTATATCCATCTGCCTCCAATCGAACTCGTGCCAGCGTCGAGGCAACGCCGTACCGTGGCTGACGTGTGAGCCCCAGCATCACGGCATGGACACTCCCAACGGATACGGGTTTCGTCGTGAGGACCTGCGCGCTCGTCAATGCCGAGAGCATCACCGTCGCATCCGCTGCGTCGATTCCATCAACAATAAGCCCGTGCTCGCCCGCAACTTCGGCCGTAGGGGAAAAATCACCGCGAAGCTGCACCATGGCAATTCCGCATGCGGGGATGACCAGCGAAGGATAGAAACGAACTGTTACCGGATCACGGGAGGAGCTCAGGGAATGCGTATGTGACAGACGAGTGTTGTTGTCCGTGATGTAGACGCGCTCGAGATCGGTTGCGTTCCCAAGGCCACGATGGCGAACGTCGAACGAGCGAACTGTCACAGGACCATCGCACGAAGCCTGGAGCGACACTTCAAGAAAAAGCGCGCGCTGCGCCCCGAGTGGAGTAGAGCTCGACACAAGGCCTTGCTGGGTAGCTGTAAGCGTAGCGGCCGATGCCGACAGAGGAAGAACGACAGCGAGTGTTCCGCAGAAGCCGGTGATGATACGTCGGAGATGCATACGCGCATCTTACCACTTTCCACCAGCACCGCCACCCCCAAACGATCCGCCCCCGAAGCCACCAAATCCTCCTCCGCCACTCGAACCACCGGTCCAGAATCCCCCACTTCTTCCGCTGCGACCCCGACCGTTATACCCCGACCGTGACAATGAGAAATCGAGGAATAATCCGATCGCCACTAACACAGGGATACTGATCCACCATGAATAGAGCACCGTAAGGATGATGCCACAGACACCCCCTACAATCCCCCCAAGCCACCAAGACTTCGTGCGCCCTAAGAACGAAGCGAATGCATTGAAAAACATGAACCCGACGAAGAACAACCATGGCCATACACCGTCGCCAGGATCCGTATAACGATCAGCTGCATATTCTCCGCCAATGTGTTGT
>CAZLEW010000013.1:8809-9041 GCA_964558635.1 uncultured Candidatus Peribacteria bacterium | reverse complement strand
GAGCCGCAATCCCCTCTTCGATTCCCGCAGCAAAATCACCATCACGAAAAGCTGGGAGCATATCTTTTTCAATGATGCCCTTCGCAACAATGTCTGGTATCGCCCCTTCAAGGCCATAGCCTGTGGCTATGAACACTTTTCGCTCATCATACGAAAGCAGTATGAGGATGCCATTGTCCTGCTGCTTCCCACCCACCCCCCCCGTGCGCCCAACCTCGACAGCGGGGCTCGC
>CAZLEW010000013.1:0-8799 GCA_964558635.1 uncultured Candidatus Peribacteria bacterium | reverse complement strand
TACAATAAGGACTGCGATTTCATTCGACGTTTGCCCTGAGTACGCTTCAAGGTCGGCTTCCATTGCTGCTTCGCGATCAGTCGGCAACAGCCCAATTGCATCGGTCACAAACCCATCATTGGGAGGAACATCAATCGCAAGCGCGGTCGACGTACAAAGCAGGAAAATACTACCGATGAAGATGACAGATCGTCGCATACGATTACTGACCGAAATTGACAGGGGGTGCAACCTCGCTGCCATCAGCTGATTCAAAGCCAGGTTCTGCCTCGAAACCAAACATCGATGCAAGAATGAAACCCGGGAAGCGCTTCACCGTGAGATTGTACTCACGAACGGCGAGGTTATAGTCACGACGCTCTGTCGAAATGCGATTTTCCGTCCCCTCGAGCTGTGTCATGAGATCTGTAAATGCCTGAGTCGCCTTCAGTTGTGGATACGCCTCGACGGTCACAAGCAAACGAGAGAGCGCTCCATCAAAGCTCCCAGCGGCAGACACTTTATCGGAACGTGATGCTGCATTCTGCCACTGTGTGCGTGCCTCTGTGACTGCCGTGAGTGTTCCCTGTTCAAACGCCGCAGCACCTTTGACGGTACTCACGAGATTTGGGATCAGATCAAACCGTCGCTGATACACCGTTTCGACATTATTCCACGCTGTATCAACATTCTGACGCTCCGTCACGAGCGAATTATAACTACTCGCAACCCACACCAGCGCAAGAATAACGACCGCAATGACACCGTAGAGAAGAGGTGAGCGCTTCATAAGCAAAAAGGGAGAAGAAAACAGAGATACTCTACCAGAGTTCATCCCTTCTTTCACGCAATCATCGATTTCAAATCCTGCACGACCTCTTCTGCATGATCTTCCGCCGATACTTTCGGATACACTTTTCGGATAATGCCCTTTTCATCAATCATCACCGTACAGCGAAAAACACCGTCATACTCTTTGCCGTACAGCATCTTTTTGCCCCAAGCGTCATACTGCTTGATCGTCTCCTTCGTGGGATCTGCGAGGAGAGTAATAGGCAATGCATACGCAGAAGCAAAGGCAGCATGGCTTTCGACAGAATCAGGGCTGATACCAACGACCGTCGCACCCAGCGCTCGCAGTTCTGCATAGACATCGCGAAAATTGCAGGCCTCGGTCGTGCACCCTGGCGTGTTGTCGCGCGGGTAGAAGTACAGGATAACTTTTCCACCCAAAAAATCCTTGAGTGATCGCTGTATTCCATTTTGATCAAAGAGCGTAAAGGCCGGTGCAACAGAGTCGATAGCAAGCATTAGTTGAGGATGGACCAGGAAATAATTGCCCCAATACACAGGGAGAGGAGAAGTTCATGTGATGTATAGATCAGCCATACCCTCTTCGAGCTATCTTCGAACACAGCGTGTACGAGTGCTGGAGCAACATAGAAGGTCATACAGCAGAGCATCGCGAGAACAGACCCTTGAGCAATCGTGCGAACACCAATCCATGTGAAGAGAATATTCATCAAGAGCGCGAACAGCGCGCCGAGCATGATGGCAATGATGATTGCTTGCGCAGGCGTCGTGCTCATCGATTGTATTTTTTGCTCCGTTAAGCCAACACCGCGCATCCACGCAGGGCCAAACATCAGCGGTGAATACCAAAAAGCACCAATAATAATGCTCGCAAGAATTGAGAAGAGAATACCGAGTACTTCCTGAAAATCGAAGGAGAGCATAGTGAGAGGTATAAAAAATGAATCATCGTCGGCCTCCGCGACCTCCATGTCGTGGTGGGCCACTCCGACGCTGCACGGGACCCGAACGACGGAATCCACCACCACGTACATTAAGATCTGCTGGTTCTGGATCCTTTGCCCACGATGCAGCTTGCACCGAAGCATCCAGGATCGGCAGAGGACCCATATCACTCGGGAACTTCGTTGGGATCTTCACACGCGTCAAACGTTCGATACTGCGGATATCCCCTGCCTGCTCTGGCAATGCAAACGATACGGCCTTTCCCGCAAGACCCGCGCGGCCCGTGCGACCAATACGGTGGACATAGTCATTTGGGTCCTGTGGCAGATCATAGTTCACGACAAGCTCGATCCCTGAAACGTCGATACCGCGAGCAGCGATATCGGTCGCGATGAGTACCCGATACTTGCCAGATTTAAAGCCATCGAGTGCTTCGCGGCGCTGCGCGAGCGAGCGATCGCTGTGGATTTCGGCAGCGGTGTGACCCATTGCCTTCACGAGACGCGTAATCTTGCGAGCACCGTGCTTTGTACGCGAGAAGACAAGTACTGCTCCAGCGTGATTTGTGAGAAGCATTTGAAGGAGCTGCGTTTTCATTTCCCGACGCGCGATGATCACTTCCTGTTCCACGCGCTCTGCGGTCGTTCCTTGCGTAGCGACTTCTACGCGCAGTGGCAGTTGCATGTGCTTCGTGGCAATCGAGACGATCGCCGTTGGCATCGTTGCGGAGAAGAGCATGGTTTGGCGCTCCTTCGGCACGAGCGCAAGCACCTGATTAATTTGTGGTGCGAAACCCATATCCAGCATGCGGTCGGCTTCATCGAGTACGAGGACGGCGACACTCTTCAGTGTGATGGTTTTTTGTTCTAAGTGATCAAGCAGGCGTCCTGGGGTTGCAATCACAATGTGTGGTTTATTCCGAATCATCCCCCGCTGCAGATTCATAGATGCTCCTCCAATGAGCACGGCCGTGCGGACACCCAGTGGACCGCCAATTTTCTGGAGCGATTCATCGACCTGCAGTGCAAGCTCGCGCGTTGGCAACACAATCAAACCGTGGCCCTTCCCTTGAAGCATGGCTTGAATCATCGGGATACCGAATGCGAGCGTCTTCCCTGTGCCCGTTTGGGCAATACCGATCATGTCTTTGCCCTCCACGCACGACGGGATTGCCGCCAGCTGAATGGGGGTTGGTTTCACGAAGTTATTGCGGTCGAGCACCTCCAGAATGGCGGGAGCAATCCCGAGACCTCTGAAACTCTCTCCGCTCGGCGGGACGGGTGTCATATAGAAGGAGGATACCCGCATAGTGCAGGAACGGATAGAAGAAAAGCGTTAATCTCGGATTCGGGTCGTTTCCGTATCATCCTCGTTCCCTGCTTGCACGTCGAAACGGACCGTATCGCCATCATCCGCACTCGTACGGATACGAACGGTCACGGTGAGGAGAAGATCGTCCCCTTCATCAATATCGACATTATCCCAGCGAACTTCGTTTCCATTGAGATCGCCACCGTTGTTTGCCGAAGAAAATGACATGTCCGCATCAAGGCGTGCACGCACATCGATCGACTCGTCGCGATTCCCTCGGTTTTCAAGAAGGATACGATAGGTAACGCTGTCGCCAGGGGCTGCGGGGTCTTCTGAATCGGTGATGGAAATACGAATATCTTCATCCGTATCGTTGCTTTGCTCAATGCGCGTTGTTTCATCGTCTTCATCATCCTCGGCTTCCACTCTCACACGAACCGTATCACCATCGCGCACGGTGCTGCGTGGGCGAACAGTGAGGAGGAGCGTTTTGCTGGAATCGCGCGCAACATCGACGTCCTCCCAGTTCACTTCGTCATCGCCGTGCAGATCCCCATTATCGCTCGCTGATACGAACGATGTTTCCTCGTCGAGGAATGCGTTTACGGATACTCGCACGGGGTTATTCTCGTTATTGGTGACAACAATTCGGTACGTCACAACCTCCCCTTCTTCTACGGGATCTTCGACATCAGAAATAGAAATTTCCACATCATCGTTACGATCATTCGAACCGTCACGATCGATCTCGGTGTCTTCTGTCTCGGTCTCATCGCCAGCGCGTACGCGTAGACGGATCGTATCGCCATCATCTAATCCGGCATCTGCGCGAACTGTAAGCAGAAGCGTTGTTGTATCGTCTTCATCAACATCCACATTATTCCACTCCACAACATCGTCATCATCCTCGCCGTCCTCCGTTGCCGAAATGAATGTCATGTCACGATCCAGATCAGCGCGAACATCAATACGCTCATCAGAGTTCCCGTCGTTTTGAAGACGGATACGATACGTCACCGTACCGCCAGCGCGGATCGGATCGTTACTATCGTCGATGGAAAGAGAAATATCTCCGTCGTTATTATTATCATCATCGTCATCGTCATCATCGTCGTTATTGTTATTATCAACATCTGTTTCCTCTTCATCCACCTCATCATCAACCTCCACGCGCAGCTTCACCGTATCATCTGCATTGTTATTAATTCTGACTGTCAGGCTTAGGGTAATGTCATCATCAGCATCGATCTCAACATCTTCCCATTCCACGACGTCATCATCATCGTCGCCATTTTGCGACGCTGATACGAAGGTCATGTCACTATCGAGTTCTGCACGCACATCGACGTCCACATCATCGTTGTCATCATTCACAATACGAATGCGATACGTCACGGTATCGCCAGCATCAGGCGACGCGTCGCTCTCTGTAATACTCACCGTAAGATCATCGTCATCGTCGTCGTGCTCCACATCATCGTCATCGTCGTCATCGTTATGATCATCATCGTCTCCGCGATTCCGCACACTCACCAGCACCTCATTTGCCTGTGACACCGAAAGGGGTTCAACAATCGAATTGATCGAATCGGGAATGGCATTCCACTCAGCGAGCTTCTCGATCGCGGGTCGGTACCAGATCGCATCACTCGGAAGTGAAACACGTTCGACTCGCATTGCCATCACCGCAGCATCGATGAGCGATACTGGCTTCTGTGGATTAAATCGACCACTCCCCTCCCCTCGTACAAATCCTCTCGCTTTCGCCTCGCACACTGCCGGCGCAAATGCCTGGTTTGTGACATCGGGAAAGCAATTTCCCCCCGTACCGTACAACCCCTTCGACGCCATCATGTTCACGACAAACTCAGCACGCGTGATGTATCCACTCTGTGCAAACGTCGCAAGCGGAAGCGCTAGAAATGCACTTATCAGGCCAATGCGGATGGGGAGCTTCATAGCACGGGTATATTCCCATATTCCACATTTTTTGGCAAGAGAAGGAGAACAAATTATATTCGATCCAGACAGAGAATACGGTCACAAAGATCTAAAGCGTGCACCTGACTGAAGGGTAGTCGGAATGACCCGGCTACGCTTGCGAGCTGCGCCGAGGTCTTTTCTGATTGAATAGCTTACCAGGAAGAACCCTTCCTCACTGCGGTTCGTCAGGGCAAGCTCAAAATAACCATGTCCTGCCGTGAGACTGGCTTGCCATGAGGTTTTGAGGTGCAAAACCGAATGGTCGGGATGACAGGACTCGAACCTGCGGCCTTACGGTCCCGAACCGTACGCTCTACCAACTGAGCTACATCCCGGTGAAACGATAATACTAACGCGAATACGTAAACGCCAGTATATGCCATATTCCAATGGCTCACGGGCCGCCCTCAGGAGCCATTTATAATACTAAATAACATTATTTTCATTTGTGAAGACCCACGATGACGCACGAAGAAGGCATGTTGTATACAAATTTTATACAAGTATGGTGTAACAAACATCGCCGAGGGGCGTTCTTATTCCACTCGAATGTGCGTTTTCTCGAGAAAGTGATGTATTATTCGTGATCACAAGAGTAGATCAAGTATTACTCGACAACAAAAATACCCTCCGTACACTCCCCGCACCCCACCCGGGGTACTATTATGGATAACGTGAAGTTCACGACTCACCGTGCTGCTTCGCTGCCCCTCGTGCTTATGCACGTAGCGTGCATCACCATCCTCTCACTGAGCATGGTGATCAGCCTCCCGACGATCCACTAAGAGGATCCTCGGAAGCGGGATAGCGAAGAGCTCCGACACTCCCACCGGGGAGTGACCACCACCACTCGTCGGGAAATGAGAACCAGGGAGAAGGCCGACGGGGTGCTTTTGTATGTGCAAAAGTGCCTATTGACTGCTTAAACAGGGTAATAGGGTCATAATTCCTGAAATTTGAAACAGCCTTCCCCGACGAACCCACCGAAAAGTGATGATAGGTGCATCGACTTTGTGGCTTTTAGAAGCGAAAAAGTGATCTACCACAGCAATCCAGCTGGTCTGGCTCTAAAACTGGTCCGCTCGACCTCTGCATGTGCAAAGGCATCTGCTGCGATATCGATGTACCGTTCAGCATCATTCGGGAAGAGCCGCCCAAGATGGCCAGCGATGCGCTGAAGCTCTTCTGGCGTACCCCCAAGGGCTATGAAGTGCGTATTCTGTACTATAGCCCGAGCATACGCAGAAAACAGAGCATCGAATTCGATTTTTCGCACGATTAACTGCTCCTTCTCGCCTGAGGCCAGCGCAGCTTCTATCAATACCCGAAGAATGCCAAGATCGGTGTACCGCCCAAGCTCATAGGCATGCGTGCTGTATCGCAAGGCAATGGCTGGTTCATTCCGCCGCAGTGAGAGCTCAGCTCGAAGCCTCCATGCGCGCGCATCCACCGAGTTCTCCTGTAAAGACAGCGCAAGGACCTCATCTGAAGCGTCCAGGAGCCCTTGCTGCCCGAGCAGCGTGGCACGTGCAAGAAGTAGATCGCGACTAAACCACTCATGAGATGAGCGCTCGTACCAATTGAGCGCTGTTCGAACATCTCCTGCCGCTTCTGCATGGCGCCCGACAGAAGAGATAACCAGAAATGACCCCTCCCACAGAACAACAAGAAGGAGAAGGGCAATCATCACTCGTTCGACTCGAAAGAATATCCTACTGATACGCCAATGGACGTATGATGCTCTGCTTATAGGGCGCACATGCGCGAACTGGAGCGACAGCAATGCGAGGATCATCCAAAGGGAGACGGCGATGCCAACAAACTGAAGATTATAGTCGATAAGATTATGCGCGAGCACACCCAACACCGCGAGGAGAAGAGCAATCGTTTGAGCGTCATTGCCAATCGTCCAATCGTTCATCCGATTCGTCAGAAGATACCAAAACGATATCACGATAAGAACAATGAAGAACGTAAATAGACTGATTGCCGCGGGCCAACCGCGTTCAGCGGCGAGTTTCAGGAAGAGATTATGCGGATGATCGGACGTTGCGAATACATCTGCCATTAAATGTGGCTGAGCAAAACGGAAGCTGTAGGGACCATACCCCGTCAACGGCCGTTCGAACGAAAGTGCAAGTGCCTGCTGCCAGAATTGACTGCGCTCATCGATCGATGATGTTCCTTCTGCGGCACGGAACGCAATTTTGTCTGATACCGACTGTACGTCGTAGCGCTCTGAACGCAGGGCATTTGCACCATAAAATAGCGACAGAGCGACGAGCGTAATCGCACCTATCATGAAGAACACTCTCTTCCACTGTTCTCGTACACTCTTGAACACTCTCGCGTCGCGGACGATGAGGAAGAAGATACAGAGCGAGAGACACACGAGCTGCCCCGCAAATGCAATGAGCGCACCACGCGAAAAGCTGAGGAGAAGGGAGCCAAGGAGAAGCCCAACAATCGCCGTATACAATGAACGCTGTATTGTTGTTGTAACGCGCATCGCGAGAAGCGCAACAATGGGCCATGCTAAAAGCACATATTGTGCCCACGCATTTGGCCAGTAATCGGTATGAAATCGCCAATCGAGGAATGTTCCCGTAAAACGATTCACTGGCTGAACGATGTACACAGCCAGCCCGAACATCACAGCAAGAGCACTCGCAAATGCGATGACACGAAAAAAGCCATCTGCGAGTGAATTCGTCCGATGATTCCCGGCATGACGCACGATCCAAAAAAATAGCAACACGCACGATGTGTCGCGTACAAGTTCATCAAGGCCGTACGTTCGCGTGCTGGATGTGATGTACGATACACCGCTCCATAGAAGGAAGAAGAGAAGTAACCCCCATATGCCAAATGGCACAGTCAATGAATGAGCGCTGGATTCTCTTTTCGTGATACCAACCGCTCGTGCAAGCGGAGAAAGAATTGCCGAAAATATGACCATCAACGACATGCTGCCAAGTATCCACGTTGCATCGACACTCTTACCGCCACGCCAGAGGATTGATCCACCAACGAGGAGGAGTAACAGCAATTCGGCAAGTCGCTTGGCATGGGGCAACCTAGACATCACACTCAGTGTAGTGCGCATTCAGCTGTAACGACAAGTGCACTCGACGCAGGAGCATCGTGATAGAATCTTCCTATGCAGCTCAATCATCTCACGCCCGAGGAAGAAGCTGTGATCGTACATAAAGGAACCGAAGCCCCCTTTACAGGCGAATACGACAACTTCTATGAAGAAGGAACGTACGTCTGCAGGCGGTGTCTGCAACCGCTCTACTCTTCGAAGGCGAAGTTCGATGCAGGCTGCGGTTGGCCTGCGTTTGATGCGTTCATTGAAGACGCTGTACAACAGAAACCCGACCCCGATGGCACGCGTACTGAAATTGAATGTGCGCACTGCGGCGGGCATCTGGGGCATGTATTCACAGGCGAACGCCTCACCGAGAAGAACACGCGGCACTGTGTAAATTCGCTGTCGATTCGATTTGTTCCCACACTATAAGGATGAATTACTTGTTGATGGTGCCCAGAAGAGGATCCATCGTCGCTACGCTCCTCAGGACAAGCTCGAACAAACATGGCTTGCCAGAGACCTCAATCAAGTGAGATGGCTTGCCATGAGGAGCATCCGACAAGGATGCGACGAATGGTGCCCAGAAGAGGACTTGAACCTCCAAGGGATTGCTCCCACACGCTCCTGAAGCGTGCGCGTCTACCAATTTCGCCATCTGGGCTAGCACCAAGCAC
>CAZLEW010000012.1:11524-14833 GCA_964558635.1 uncultured Candidatus Peribacteria bacterium | reverse complement strand
TTCGTCCGCGAGCATTTCCTCCGATACCTTCTCTCGCAGCCCGGCCGTGCCGAGGATGTTCTTCGTCTTCCATGTACCACGCATGAACCACAGCACAACAATAGCCATCGAAAGGACATTGGTACCTGCAAACGACCACCAAATACCGACCGACCGCATCTGGAGCGTCACCGCGAGGATGTACGCGAGAGGAAATTGAATGAAATACTGAGATACGATCGTGAGAATCATCGACGATTTCGTATCGCCTGCGCCGCGCATGGTGCCGATAAGGACCATCTGCCACCCAACGAGACCGAACGTGGGAGCGAGAATACGAATGAACTGCGCACTCTGATCGATCGCATCACCGCCGTCGGGCATGAAGAGCGACGTGAGCGGACGCGCAATGATATAGAGGAGTGCGCCTGCGACCGTGAGGATGATGATCGAGAGCATCGAGCCGATGCGATTTGTTGCAATCGCACGATCCATTTTCCCCGCACCGATGTTTTGACCAACGAGGATCGACGACGCGATCGAAAGGCCCATCGCGGGGATAATCATGAAGGTGAGTGCCCGAATACCGATACCGTACGCGGCAAGCGTGACGGTGCCGAACGTTGCGACGAGCGCCGTCATGATCGTAAAACCGAATGCACGGGCCGACTGCTCAATTGACGAAGGAAACCCGATGAAGAACGCGCGCTTCATGAATGCCCAATCAGGCAGAAGGTCTGCCGGTCGCAGGTGTAACCCGTGCTTCCCCCGAAAGAGAATCGATATGCCGATGGCGGTGGCCAATGCCTGAGTGCAGAGCGTAGCAAGCGCCGCACCAGAAACACCCCAAGCAGGAATAGGGCCCCACCCGAAGATGAACAGCGGATCGAGGATGGCGTTGAGGATCACCGTGGAGAGGACGATGTACATGGGCGCCCTCACCGACCCGAGCCCGCGCATGAGCGATTCGAAGACGAAATACCCGAAGACGAAGACGAACCCCAGGAACGTCACACGGAGAAATGCCGTCGCATCGGCGAGAATCTCTGCAGGAGCACCCATGAGCCGCATGATCGGTTCGCTGAAGAGATAGCCAAGCGCCGAGAGAATGACGGAAACGATGAACACCATGAGGAAGGTTTGCGCTGCCACGTGGTTCATCGCCGTGTCATCACCGCGACCTTTGTACTGCGCAATGAGGACAGTGCCGGCAATCGGGAGGCCACCCCCGAGCGCGATGAGGAGGAAGTTGATCGGGAACGTGAGCGACACGGCAGCGACAGCATCAGCGCTCAGGCGGCCGACCCAGAACGTATCGATGATTTGGTACATCGTCTGAAGAATGCTGGAGAAGACAATCGGCACTGCTAAGCGAATAAGTGCCTTGGGAATGGAGCCATCAGTGAAGGAAGCTTTCTGCGGCATAGGATAATCAATGTATCAAATTGTTAGAGTGATGAATTATATGCAGGAACATGCAGCGCACGCAAGAACATGGACAAGCATTATTGACATTGCACTTCAAAATCATAGAATGCGCAACTATTTTCCAAACCCTATGACAACATTAGAAAGAATACATCGGTGCTTCCCTACCATGAGCGAGTACGATCGCCTCCCTAAGCCGATCACAAAAGCAGAGCTACTTGAAACAATAAGAGTAGCTATCGACGAAATCATTCAGTATACAACTCAAGAAATAAGGGATATATCAGATAGGAAGCCTCAACTTTCAAAAGTGCGAAACATTCAATTTCAGCTTGAACGTGAAGGTTTTCTTCCAGATCAGATCAGCACAATCCAAGAACTGAAATCTATTGCAAGAAAAATGCGAGATACAATCAGAACAATCACCCTTCCACACAAGCAACCAAAAGATAAACAAATGGACGACAACATACGCGAAGCCGTGGAACGAAAACTACTCGAGCATGAACACAAGTATCACAATACAATCCAAGCCCAATTCGATCGCATACGCACAGCGGCTGAAGAGCGCCTGAAACAGCTGCAACCGGCAGCCGTGCTCTCAGCACTTCTTCAGCGCATCACAGCAAACTTTGGTCAGCTGCGTTTACCACAGAACAAAGACCTCCTCGCGGGCAATGAAAAAGTAACCTATGAAGGATGCATGGAGTTTATAGAGTTCATTTTGATGCTTGAAGATGTAGTACGAGATCACTCTGCACGGTCAACAATGAACAGCACAATGAAAGAAAAGATAGCTGCAGAAACATCCAAAAATGATGAAGAGAGAACAGTGCTCATGCAGTGGACTGATATG
The DNA here is from genome assembly GCA_964558635.1 of uncultured Candidatus Peribacteria bacterium. Classification (GTDB taxonomy): domain Bacteria; phylum Patescibacteriota; class Gracilibacteria; order Peribacterales; family Peribacteraceae; genus DALYDP01. The sequence goes on along the minus strand of CAZLEW010000012.1, from coordinate 12,570 downwards.
GTTGTTCCCGAAGCTGTGCAACTGCCGACAGACGAACCGACATCAACCGCATATCTCACGATTCAACCTGACGGAACATTCGTCGCGAAGCCCGAGCATCTCTTGATGCCGAAAAAAATGGCAATCTACGACGAACGAAACGGCGTAGTAGACGGTGAGCCAGACTGGAGGATGACAGACGAAGAAGAGCTCTGTGCTCAGGCATTTCTGAATACAGAACGAGCAAAGCATGATTCTAACTGGAGCGCAGAAAGCGATGTCGCATTTATGAGGGGCCTCACCGATCACGTGAACAGTCACTGTAACGGAGGCAACCTGCTTGTTCGTGCGAACCGAGAAATCCGCGCATACATTACAGCGACGCCTGCCGCTGTCACACCACCCCCTTCCGATGACACGCCACCTCCCTCCGGAAACAAAACACAGTCCCCTGAGTCAGACGTTCAACTACCAGAACCGCCTGCCGAGACTGCTTCACCGGATGAAGCACACATTCCGAGGCAGAAGCGAAAATATAACAAACGAGCACCAGCCGTATCAGAGACGGCACCGGCAAACGTGCGCTGCGAGACTGCACTTGCTGCGACGAAGGATTTACTGACACCGATCAGTAAAACAGATCAAATTGCGCGGCAACTCCTGCTGGAATTTCATGAGCATCTCAAAGCGCGACAAGAGGCTCTTCAGAATCCAGAACACAAAACCTCCTTCGATGAGTTTGCGATTCGATTCCTCCTCGCTCTCACACAGCGAGCGTCACGACCATTGCTCAAGCCCAATAGAACTGCTCAGACGGTGAATTTCGAGCAAGATTTCACTGTACACCTTAAGGGAGCCGAGATCATCCTTGATGACCTGCGAACACTGCTGCCGGCACACAACGCATCATCGCCCCTTGATAACGAGAAGAAAGCGAATTATTTACGGAAGACAAACGATCTCCTTGCAATCGTAATCCCTATCGCTGCAGCGTCGAAGGGGAAACAAAAGCTGGTAAGCAATAAATACATCTCGCAAGCACTGCTCTGCGGCATGCAGAACGATCT
>CAZLEW010000012.1:11127-11514 GCA_964558635.1 uncultured Candidatus Peribacteria bacterium | reverse complement strand
CGGGCAACGCACTGCCGGCACAGATCTCAGAAGCATACCTCCGCACACTCTTTGCGTTGTGCGACTGTATGTTTGCACCGTACACAGTCGATGCTTCCTTGCAAGAATTAACATCGCGCCTGCCGAACAAAAATTTTGTTCTTCCTGCGCAAGGGTTTATTCAAGTACTCGAAACAGAATTTAACGCACACGATGCACAATCACAGCAGACTGCAGCGGTTGCAACACCTGCCCCTGAACCAGAACAAGTAACTGTCATCGCAGAAGCAGAACATGTAACCGTCACCGCAGAACCAGCAGCGAGCGAACGATCGATCCCCTCTCCCGACGCATCGCAGGCACAGGCTGCAATACCAGGGCAACAACAGATCGATGTTGCCGCACTCT
>CAZLEW010000012.1:0-11117 GCA_964558635.1 uncultured Candidatus Peribacteria bacterium | reverse complement strand
TCCGCAGGCCACATAGACCGGCTCCCAGAGAATCAGTAGCAGCACGTAAAGCAGAACTTGTAGCCAAGCGTGCAGAAGTACAACACACGATCACGGCGACACTGCAACCGACATACGCAGAGCTTTCTGCATTACTCCTACAGCTCGAGCACTTTCAAACAGTCATAACAGATACAGTACTCGATGAATGGGTCGCATCAGTCCAAGCAGAGATTACCGCAGTCGACGAACTGCTCCCGCGAGGTATTCACCTGAACGCAGCCGAGGAACGTTCAAGAATCGATCTGGAAAAAATTACTGAAGAAACGAATCGCCTGGTCGAAGCAAGCAGAGCAGCACGCAACGCAGCGCAATCGATACTCGTTAACTATGATCGCATTTCCGCGGAATGGAAAAACATGCCCGCGCAAGAAAAAGCGATTCGACGCGTAGAACAACTTCAAGCGAAACTGACCAAGGCGGTTGCAGTACTCCTTCCATTATTACCCCATTAAAAACACTCCCCCGCTTGCGCGAAGAAGTCCTCAGAATGAGGGGTCATGCAACGACCTTTCCTTTGAGGCGTGAGAGTAACTCCGGGTTGCGGACGTACGCGCTGACCGTGAGGAGTGCGAGTGCGATGTACCCGACTGTCGCATCTTGCGAGTGCGTGATGAGCGTCGCCGTTACGCCACCAAGGTAACCAACCATAATCACGAACCCGATCGTAGATGTGCGTGGAATAAGCAAGAGTACAACAGTTACGAGTTCAATTGTGCCAAGAACGTATGCAATTGAAGGCGTAATTCCCATTGATTGCATCATTACGGCTTGTGGCGAATCGGGCGCGACGGGCAAGAACTTCGAGATGCCGGCAAACACATTCAACGCCGCAACGAGGAGTGCACAGATCCAACCAAGAATGAGACCGAAGAGTTTCATAGAATGAGGAAGAGAAATATCACAGAGAGTGTAACGGCTTGACTTCATTTCGCAAAAACCCAAAGATCGTCCCGTACTTTTTCTCCTTCTTTTTCTATGCGTACGTCCCTTGTTTCCATCGCAACAGGCATCGGTATGATGCTCAGTGCTACGACTGCATTTGCCGCTGCTTCTGCCGATTTGCAGGTGCAAGTACAGGCACCGTCCACTGTGCAAATCTCTACGGCCACAGCGTATGCCGTCACCGTCAAAAATAACGGACCGTCGACCGCAACCTCCGTCAATCTTGTCATTGAGTTCCCCCTCACCAATACCAGCCCAACCGTCGCTATCCTCGGGACAGTGACGGAATCCGACACGCGCTGTGTTATTGCATCCAACAAAATCACATGCGCCCTTGGAACCCTTAAAAAAGGAAAGACGGCGTCTGTGAGCTATACCTACACGGCACCTGTCTCCACCAAGCCTCTTCAGATGAAGGCAACTGTGTCGTCTGCTGTGACCGATAACAATCCTGCGAATAACGCATCGAGCGTGATTCCGAACCTCGTCTATCCGTCCCGTACGATTCTCTCTGCGAATGTTGTGAACTCGCACTGCACGGGCACGAACCTGACGTCGTACTTCGAGTGTCTCCTCTTCCCGAGCTCTCTCTCGTCGCACGAGACGACCTTGAACGCCGACTTTACGATCAGCTTCACGGAACCTGGCTATACGGGAACATGGTCGCAGAACACAGCGAAAACAACGCTCTTCTTCGAGTACTTCGACGGCAGCGGCAAAGTCGCCGAATTCAACGGCTACGCCATCAACGGCAGCAACTGCTTCGATGGTCTCACGACGTTCTTCCCCGAGCCAAGCACCTACGTGAGCCCCTACCGCGTGTGTATTCAGTAAAATAAGGAGCAAAGCGTTTCAAAAACCCCGCGACGATCGCGGGGTTTTTCATGTATCGATGACCAGAAGATCTTTTCTTGTATAATTTTTTTGTACAATAAATCCTACGAACCGCTCTTCTCGACTACCGAAGAAAGACGATCGACAAGAAGAGCTGTGAAAGCTGTTGCTGCAGCAGTGCCATACGCAGAGGGAACTGCTAGGCTCAAAACATGGTATCTGCCGCACTCCGATGGCTCGACAATGAACAACGTACGACCCGTGCATTCTTCGCGATCACGCTCCTCATCGGCCTTCTCTCGTTCCGTCAGTTCGGCGTTCCCGTCGATGCTGGCACCATGGATTCCCTCGGACGCGACGCGTACGCCTACGTCTTCCTGGGCGCAGAGTGGCCAGAAAACCCAGCATGGCGCTACCACGGCACTGCTGTAGAGCTCCCGCTTCAAATCATCCAGAACTTCGTCGCTGATCCAGAAAATAAGCCGACGATGAATCGGCGCCTCTTTACGCAACACGTTGCAATCTTCCTCATCTTCTGGGCGGGCATGATCGCGCTCTACGCCCTCGCAAAACGTCGATTTGATTCGTGGAAATGGGCATTGCTCGCGTGCCTGCTCCTCTTCGTCTCGCCGCGTATCTTCGCGCACGCGTTTTACAACTCGCGCGATATCCCCGTGATGACGCTCTTCACGGTGAGCATGCTCACGCTCTCGCGGTTATCGGACCGCCGCACATACACAACCGCAATCATCCATGGCATTGCATCTGGCGCGGCGCTCGGCATCCGCATTCCAGCGCTCATCATCCCTGCGCTGACCGTCGCGTATCTCGTGCACGATGCGCTGCGCGACCGCTGGACAGACAATGTCCAATCGATGAGAAAAACAGTCTCCCTGAGCGTGATCTATGCTGCTGCGCTCTGCATCACGGTCTACTGCCTGTGGCCATTCCTCTGGAGCAGTCCCCTCTCACATTTCGCCGAAGCATACAGCTTCATGAGTTCTCTAGGCCAAGAAACCGTCTTCCTCGGACGCACGTACTTCTCTACGCCGTGGCACTACATCGCACTGTGGATCCTCATCACCGTGCCACTTTGCTTCTCACTCTTCTTCCTTGTCGGCGCGTGCGAAATACTCTTCTCAGCGATCCGTCATCCAATCGCTTCAATTCTACGACGCCAGCACGATGTGCTGTTCTTCGCATGGTTTATGCTCCCCATCCTCGCGATCGTCATCACGGGCGCAGGCATCTACAACGAATGGCACCACATCTACTTCGTGTATCCCGCGTTCGTCCTCATTGCGGTGAGCGGGGTGCAATGGACAACGGCGCAACTTCACACACGGTGGAACGCAACGATCGCCGGTATTCCTTCATTACTTATTGGCCTACAACTGCTCGCAACCACTGGATGGATGGTATGGAATCATCCAATGGAATTCGCGTACTTCTCGATTCCGTCGTCGATCGTGCAACACTATTTCATCCCGCCGCGCGCGGACTATTGGGGACTCTCGTACCGCGAAGCCATACGCTCGCTCCTTCAAGAACATACGGGCATCATCAGCATCTACTCACCAGAGAACATCGCATTCCAAAACGCGTACAACGTGTTTCCAGAGTCACTCGGCCGCATCATGCGCGTACCAACGATCAACGATGCAATGTACGTTCTCGTGCCTGATCCGTCGCTTGCGGAAGGGTTGCCTCTCGTTCGCGAACTACGAGTCGACAACCTCTACCTCAGCGGCGTCTACAAAGGGCCTGTCAACGAAGTGATTGTGAACCGCGCGACGCGAACTGTTGATTTTCGACGCTGAGCCCAACGCACGTGCGATGAAGCGGCCGATGCACATCCGTGCTATCATGCATACATGCAAACATACGAGTGGTACCAGCAACTCATCAAGCCATCGTGGGCTCCACCGTCATTCCTGTTCGGACCGGTCTGGACCGTGCTCTACATCGGTATCGCCATTTCCTTCGGCGCCGTCTTCATGATGGCGGGCCAGAAGAAAATCGCATGGATCATCGCCGTGCCATTTGCGCTCAATCTCCTCTTCAATTTTGCGTTCACACCGCTGCAGTTTGGGCTCCGGAGCAACATCCTCGCCAGTATCGATATCCTTCTCGTGCTCATCACACTGATCTGGGCAATGCGCAGCATTTTCCCGTATGCACCGTGGATTGCCTACATACAGATTCCCTACCTGCTCTGGGTAGCGTTTGCCACGTGTCTGCAACTTACCATTACGTATCTCAATTTCCGCTAATACTATGTTTCTCAAGCTCTACATCATCGCACTGCCGATCTTCTTTCTCGTCGATATGACATGGCTCGGGCTGATCGCGAAACATTTCTATCGGCAGCACATCGGGCATCTGTTGAAGCCTGACGTGAACTGGATCGCCGCCGTCACGTTCTACCTGCTCTTTCTTGCGGGCCTGGTCTTCTTCGTCATCGAACCGGCAATGCAGAAGCAGTCGTGGTCCGATGCACTCTTCCGCGGGGCCTTCTTCGGCCTCGTGACGTACGCGACGTACGACCTCACGAACCTCGCCGTTGCAAAGGACTGGCCACTCCTCGTCACGGTCGTCGATATGGCGTGGGGCACGGCTCTCGGCGCAGCCGTCGCAACGCTCACGTATTTCATCGCTCAAAAAATCGGATGATGTCCATGTATCTGCAGATCGCCCTGGCACTCTTTCTCTTCATGACCGCCTGGTTCGTGGCTGCGGTCTTCATGAAGAGAAACGATATCGCGGATATCGCATGGGGACTTGGATTCGTCGTCATGAGCTGGAGTGCATTTCTATTATCCGAGTACTCGGGACGTTCGCTCCTCGTGAATGTCCTCGTGACGATCTGGGGCCTAAGGCTTGCGTGGCACATCACACGCCGCAATCTTCGAAAATCTGAAGACAGCCGCTACGCCGCATGGCGAGCCTCTTGGAAGTATTTTACCCTGCGCAGTTACGTCCAAATATTTCTGTTACAGGGCATCTTTCTCTACGTCATTCTCCTTCCTGTTCTCTTCATTCATGCGTCTGCACCCGTGCCCCTACATCTGCTAGATATCCTCGGTGCGATGCTCTGGATCGTTGGTTTCTTCTTCGAATCCGTCGGCGACCGTCAGCTCAAACAATTCCTGCATGATCCCGCCAACAAGGGGAAGATCATGGAAACAGGCCTCTGGGCGTACTCGCGTCATCCCAATTACTTCGGTGAGGTCGTGCAGTGGTGGGGAATCTTCCTGTGCGCTCTGGCGCTCCCCAACGGCTCCCTCACGATCGTCGGGCCTCTGCTCATCACATTCCTCATTCTTTTTGTTTCCGGCATTCCACTGCTTGAGAAGAAGTACGCAGGTAGGCCAGATTTTGAAGCATACAAACGACGAACGAGTGTCTTCATCCCATTACCACCTCGATGAAACCAGCACGGAACGTCGTCATCACAGTGAACGATCTGATGCAGCAGAACTGCCGCTACACATGCACAGAAGAAGAAGGTACAAATTTTGATCCCCGGTTCAAGCCAGAGCTCACCCCGAAAGAGATGCTCGCACTCGGCGTGTTTGGCGGAACGTACATGACGGACTGCCGAGACGAATACCCCGCAGACTGGTTCACCGATGCGAAACTCTCGCCTGATCATACAAAACACAAAGAGCTGAACTTCTTCGGCGTGAATGCGAGCCAACCGCTCTCGGTGTGGAAGAAAAAAGGGTGGATTCATCCCGCGGATCCCCGGGGATGGTTTCAGTGGTACTGTCGCTATTACCGCGGACGGCGATTGCCCGAGGAAGATGATCGGCAAATACGCCGATGGCTGGCGATGAAACGGCACATCACGCAGGTGAAGAACAACTGCGACCGTGGGGATCTGACGTGTAGAAAAAGACAGCGGCAAGCGATTTTACACTGGGCGTACGACAGTCGGAAGATATAGATTGGATTACGCAGCGACGACTGAATGCTTCACGCCAATTTTCCAGACACCCGCCTCACGGAATGCACCGATAGTCTGTCTGCGTGCAGCATTGCTGAGTGCATGGATAGATTTTTTTTGTGTTTTTGCGAAGTCTGCGAGAGTAACAATAGAATCACCACGCAAATATGCGAGTCGTTTATGGAGTGATTCCAGAAGAGCGAGGACGATGATTTTCTGCATGGCTTTCGCATTCTTTGTATCTTTGTACTCGCTGAATGATCTGTAATAGATCTGTTTTTCTTTATCTCTGATGATAAGAACTGGAAAGCCAAGTCGCATGAGCTGATAGTTGATGATGACGCGGCCGATTCTGCCGTTGCCGTCACAAAATGGATGAATCGTTTCAAAATCCAAATGGAACCGTGCGATCTTGTCCGTGAAATATGTATCATAGTCGCTGGAATACGCGATGAGAATTTCTTCTATCATACTTTCTACGTGCTCTGGTGCCGGAGCAATATGCGTTCCCACGCGAACATATTCGCCTGGCTTGCGAAAGCGACCAGCGATGCTGTCATCAATATTTCCGATGAGCATCCTATGGAACAGCAGAATATTCTCCGTCGACATTTCAATCTCCAATAGTTTGCTCTCAATGTATCGCATGAGGGTTGCCAAATTTTTTGCTTCGAAGACTTCGCGCACGGAGACGTTTCGCGACACTTCTAAGTCGAGCAGGATCCGCTCTGTTTCTTTCAGCGTCAGTGTCGAGTTTTCTATCGCGTTCGAGTTAAAGACGCTTTCAGAGAGCTCGGCCTCACCAATGAGCTTGAGCAGAGATTCTTTCCCCTGCTTCAATGTGTCGTACTCTGCTTTCAGCGTTTGGAGCCGTTGTTTGAAGGGTTGTGTCGTCGCCATCTTTAAAGTTTATCAAATGAACGATACATAGTCAATATTACGTTAATATTACATAAATTTGACTCATTTTAACGGTTTTTTTAAAAAAAAGCTCACAATTGTAAGGAGAAGTGCGGAGAGTGATGCGCTCGTTATTTTCATACTGTGAGGCAGGAATGGTGGACTATTCGGAATGAGATTACGAACTTATTACTAGAAATCAGTTTCAGTGATCTTGTCAAATTCTGCGGAATTATCGTAATGGACATCATGCGAAAAAATTTACACCTAATGGAGCGTTCAATATTGGAATGGAGTTCAATTCAGTGAGAGAACAGCAGCACTCCATAACATCCTCATGAATTCAACTCTTCATACCTGTCCATATCCCCTTACAAAACAGCTCTGAGATTTGTTCGGCAGTTATTCTGCATTCCTCGGACACATCTACAACCATATCTGCGTCCGCATCAATGAAGTTAGAATACTCATAGATGCTTCTTCTACTTGTTTCTCGACGCTCTTCATGATCACACTCACGAATAAATCCGGGTCTTCCATCTGCAATAGCATTGTTGATCCTGGTTTGCTGATCTGCGATTAACGACACGACTGTGTACTCATTCCTGGTGATGATCGGACTATAGGTAATGCACCGAGCGCCATTCCAGTGACCAACGATTGCGAGGGCATGATCGTTGGTGGGATCTTTTCCGTCTTTCAGTTGTGTAAACAGATCGATCGCCCGATGATCATCGTGCCATCGTTGAGATTTCAGACCGGCTAATTCTGCGCCCGTATGCAGTGCCTGGGAAAGAAATGTTTTTCCCACGCCAAAAATACCTATCAACAAGAGAATATGGCGATGATGTTGCTTTTGAATATTTCCAATTCTTTCACCGAGCAGCAATGTTCCCGCTTCAAGAGTGAAATATTTACCTGTGGATTCTGCATGCTGAAGAGCCAACGTGAAGGCAGCATCTTCCATATTCCTTCTCGCAGCCCCTGCTTCAGTTGCGGGTATCAAGTGATTCCAGCGTGTATAGCGCTCAATACTCATTGTATGTTAAATTAATACAAAAGATTAATATAGTCAATTTGTGCGAGATGCCAGGAAAAAAGTTTACACCATCTTGAGGGGATGATTGTGGGCTGGGCGGAGCAAATGCAAAGACTTGGATAGACATGAGAATACATTGTCCATTTATAAAATACGATTAAAGAAAAATACGGAATGCCCCTTCGATTCGCCCCTCGACAAGCTCGGGGTTCACTCAGGGTCATTCGACCCGCGACAAAACTCACCTTTCGAAGGCGTCATAGAAATTTAGAGGTTTACCATGAGCGAGTCCGCCTAAGGCGGACGAGTCGAATGGTGGAGATGCCGGGAATTGAACCCGGGTCCAACGTGCGAACATAGAGCCCGTACGATCATGAATCTTCCGTAACCGGTCGCGCTTGGGAAGAAACAAAGAAACGCGGCGGTGATGATGCTTGAGTTTAGGCCGTACAGCATCGGGCACGGTTGTTTCCTGCTAATGACGCCTCATCCGCTCAGCAGGAGTCAGCGGCGAGACGTGATCCGTATTACGGGATCAATTAGGCTGCGAGAGCCAGGCCGAACGAAGGCACGAATGCCGTCGTTGAGCGCTGGAAACGCGCGCCAATATTGCGCTTGGCAATTAAGTGGTGCAGCAGTGGGTAGAGGGAACCGTTGCCATCCCTGATCGGGGCGTCGTACATCCGGTATCACGCTGTCGAGGCCTGTCATCCCCGTGTAGTACACCTCGTGTTGCTCGGTGACTACACGGCAGGTCACATCATACAATGATGGACATACACGGCCCTGTAGTCATGCGAAGCATGTACTACGGGGCAATCACGAGAATCGCGAGGAAGCGATAATCGATGTGAAACGCGACAATGGTGTCAGAGAACGGAGCAACCATTCTACCATCACTCTCACTTTTCCGCAGGGAAAAGATGCTCACTTCCCGGCATAAAATGGTGCTAGTTCCCTTGCGCGATACGGCTGTTGCAACTTTCTTATCGCTTCTACTTCGATCTGACGAACCCTCTCGGGCGAAACTTTAACTATTGCTGCTACTTCTTCCAGTGTCAGCGGGTCTTTCGTAGTTCCGATTGCGTACCGTAATCGAAGGATCGTTGCATCACGGAGGGGCAAGGTGCGCAATGCTTGCTCAATCTTCCCTTCAAGTTGCGCACTACTCATTTCCATACTCGGATCACTGCCGTCGTCGTCGCCCGAAAGCATGTTGCCAAACTGACCATCGCCTTCCTGCCCGGCTGGTGCCGATAGCGAGATAGGCATCCGCAAGTACGGCACTAAACAATCCACATCGTCGAGTGAGATCTTCGAGCACGAAGCTAATTCATCGTTCGTGGGCTCGCGGTGATGCTTTTTTACAAACGTTTCTTTCGTACGACGCAAGTGCGATAACGCTTCGATCTGACCTGCAGGAAGGTAAATCGTCCGGCTTTGATCTGCAATTGCGCGCGTGATCGCCCGGTGAATGGACCTCGTGGCGTAGGTCGAGAACTTAAAACCACGTCGATACTCAAATTTGTCGAGTGCAGACATGAGTCCGTCGCTCCCCTCTTGAATGAGATCGAGAAATGACAATCCTCTGTTACGATATCGTTTCGCAATGCTCACGACCAAACGGAGATTTCTCGCTAAAAAGTCATTTCGATGGTCGATGTACTCTGCATGCATTGCCGACGCATGCTCGACACTGTTCCGTAACCCTGGGCCCAATTCTTCGCGATGCAGGAGTAGTTGTACTTTCTGAGATCGAAGGTTCATCCTCTCCTCAACTGATAATTGCTCATCATTCAATCGCACTTCAAGATGATCCAATGTTGTAACATCATCTTTCATGGACTGAAACTGCGTATCCACTATATGCTTACGCACGCCGAACTCACTCAGGAGCACCACAATTTTGTAACGATCACTCACAATAGAGGCTCTGATTTTATTTCTCTGTTCTTCTGTCATTTCCCGTGATGAGGAATGTTCTAACACTGTGAATTTTTCGCGATTTCTGCGCAGAAGTTCGTTGATCGTGGCGATATTGGCTGGTTTCCGACCTTCAATTTGCTCGAGCGATCGATCTTCAAAGGCACTCACATTCACCACTGTCTTCAGTTTTGCAGCAGATTCGAGCACGTTCACCACCCTCTGCGCCGCCGCAGGATTACACAGCACGATCGAAGCGTAGGTTCTTCGGCATTGTTCGATCTTCTGTGCTAATTCCTTCTCCTGTATGGATGTTAATAGCTCAAAGGAACCCATCTGTTCTAAACAAATTCTCACGGGATCATGAGTGAGATTCTCAGAGGGTTTCTTCCCGTTTAATAGTTTCTTCAGCATATCGTCAGGCACATCATCCGCATCGCACGGCTTTGTTTCATCATCTTCTGGCCGGTCACGATCGTCTTCAAATGCCATCAGCGGGGCATTCTATACCCATCCGGAGGTGGCGCAACGGCAGAAAAGGCTTCAAACGATCTTTCTACGCGCTTCTAACGGTATCCTGATCATAATCGTTGTTCCGACCCCTTCATGCGAATCGACGTGAATATCACCGTTCATGATCTCAAGGATGCCATGGACGATGTACATTCCGAGGCCATTGCCGTCAGGTTTGGTCGTTGCGGCATTCGATGCACGGTGATATTTCTCAAATAAGCGTGGCAGGTCATGCGCTGGGATTCCGCAACCGCTGTCTGCGATCTCTATACGCACCCACTTTCCATCAGGGAAAGCGCGAACGCGCACCAGCGTATCAGTATGAGAATACTCTAACGCGTTCTCGATAACTCTGCGCAACACAATGAAAAGCAACTGAGGATCGAACGTGCACTGAACATCCGTCACATCGACCGTGATACGATTCGCGACGTCACCAAACGCAGACAAAATACGTGCTAACGAACTCTCCATAAATGGCTGGAATGATTGGTGTGTTGGAAGATGTTCAAAAGATCGAAGTTCGACCTTCTCGGCCTCTTGCAACGTATCGATGATCGAACTCAGCCGACGAATGCCTTCGCGCAAACTCAGTAAATTTTCAGGAAGTATTTTCTTCAGCTCATCAACATCGTCTTGAGAATCTTCCAGGCTTTCAATCCCCCACTGCACAATGGTGATTGGCTCGCCAAGCTGATGAAACATCAACTGCAGCAGCCCCGACCGCTCCGCATTGATGCGCGAGAGAGCCGTGATCTGACGCGATTCGAACAGGAGCAACACACCCGTCGCGAGCATGCCAGCAAGAAAGACAATCAGCACGACGGCAAATGGCGAGAGAATGCTCCACGTGAATGTGCGGAACTCCGCGGCATCCATATCGATACCAATGATCGCAACGACGTCACCCGTTGTGGCGCTGCGAATAGGGGCATAGCCCGAAATAAGTGCACCCCACTGGTCAACCGTCACCTC
>CAZLEW010000011.1:5550-14874 GCA_964558635.1 uncultured Candidatus Peribacteria bacterium | reverse complement strand
ATCGGTATTTAACAAGCATTGAGTCCTGTTATTGTAGGTCTTTTCGTAAAATTTCAAGCTTATCGCGCTGGAAGAGGAAGAGTCTCCAGTGATCGATAATCGGCATTTGTTGGAGAAGTTTGAAATATGCAGCTTCTTGATGATCACGTTCGATTGAGCCACTCTGTGAGAGCGGCATACGTGTTGTGGTGTTCGGTGTAATAATCATGAGCTTTTCGCCAGGATTTATTTTACCAAGATTTTCTTTGGCGTATTTATCTTTGTACTGCGTACTGCGGTAATACTCTAGGTCGCTATATCCGTGTTCGATGGTTTGTGCAATCGTCGAGTTTTGGTCGGCAATGTCTTGCAGTGTCTGTTCAAAGAGCACGTTGCGATAGAACGAGAGAGCAAGGCCGAATGTCATGAACCCCACGACCGTGAGGCCAATTACAATTGTGAGCTGTTTACTGATGGGCTGCGACGAGCTACTGGTGTACGCCATGCTGGAGCATAGTCTACACTAGGGATGTGATTATCTACTGTAGCGGTATAGGCGGAATCGGGCTCAGTGCATATGCGGCGTTGCAACGCGCGGCGGGAAACGTCGTTCGCGGGAGTGATCGCAGTGATAGTGCACTCCTCACCGATTTGCGTTCACAGGGAATCGACGTGTTTATAGGTCAAGATGGCACACATGTGACGTCGGATATCGATCTATTCGTTTATTCTGAGGCGGTCCCCCCTGGTGCCCCTGAACGACAAAAAGCGACGGAACTCGGAATCGAACAACAGTCCTATTTTCATGCGCTCGGCGAATTTAGTAAGCCGTACGATGTGATCGCGATCTGCGGAACGCATGGTAAGTCCTCCACGACAGCAATGGCGGCGAAAGTCTTTATCGATGCAGGGCTCGATCCAACCGTTGTCGTTGGCACAAAATCGCCGGATCTCGGTGGTCGTAATTGGCGGAAAGGTGCGTCGAAGATTTTTATCGTCGAAGCGTGCGAGTACCGTCGGTCGTTTCACTTTCTTTCGCCAGATTGTGTCGTGTTAACGACTGTCGATGGCGATCATTTCGATGCATATAGCTCTCTCGAAGAGTATCGGCAGGCATTTGTCGACTTCTTTAGATTGATGCCTGCAGATGGTCAGGTTGTCGTACACGGCACAGATGATGCATGCACGGCGGTTGTTGCTGCGAGCGGGCGCTCTTCAATTGATGCCGATGTGCTCAGACTTCCTGTACTCAGCGTCCCTGGAGAGCACATGCGCCAGAATGCGCGGTTGGTTGTTGCACTTGCCAACAAATACGGGATTGATGAAGACGTTGCGTTGAAATCATTGAAGGGATTCAGTGGTACGTGGCGGCGCATGGAAGTGAAGGGTACACGCGCTGATGGAGTGACAGTGATCGATGATTATGCACACCACCCAGCGGAAATCAAAGCGTCGTTGCAGGGCATACGCGAAGGCTACCCAGGGCGACGTATTGTCGTCGTATTCCAGCCCCATACACATAATCGAACCCTCAGCATGTATGATGATTTTTTGCCCGTATTCAAGGACGTTGATCTCTTGATCGTGCCGAATGTGTACGCTGCCCGCGAGGTGAGTGCGGAGACGGTCGATGTTGCGCGGTTTGTGGCGGATATTGCACAAAAAAGCGGTATTGAAGCTCGAGATGGCTGCGGCCTAGAAACAACGGAAGCGTGGTTACGAGAAGGTTTGCAGCCAGGCGACGTGGTCGTAACAATGGGTGCGGGCGATATCACGGGGCTAGCTCCAAAACTCTTAGAGTCGGTGACAGGGGTTTAATTCAGAGCTTGGCGACCAGCAGAGTTCCGTAAAGTCGTTGGTGATTTGTAGGTCGAGAGCATCGTAGTGATGATCTTCGAGATTTCTGCGCGCGTGATTGGCGCTTCGGGATCAAAGATGCCCGTGCTCTTACCGTCTGCATCGCTTCGTCCGCTGATGACTGCTGCGTTGGCAGCCGTTTCGATTGCCGCTGCGTAGGGGTGGGTCACCGGAACGTCGGTAAATACGTTTCCCTTTTGCCACGTGAGTGGAACCTCGAACGCTTGCATGAGTGTGACGAGCACTTCACCCCGCGTCGCGGGACGAATGGGGTCAATTGTTCCTGCGGCGTAGATAATCCATCCGCGGTTTTCGCTGCTTGCGATAAACGGAGAGAACCATTGATTAGTGGCAGTGATATTTTTCGGACTGGTTGCGAGAAATGCTTCTTCGCTTAAACCTGCAAGACGATGAGCAATTTTACTGAGCTCTGCAACAGTGACATTATTGCTCGGGCCAAATGTTCCCGTGAGGTTGCCTGCGTCATCGCGGTAGCCAGAGAGGATATTGCGCTTGGCCGCTTCGAAGATGTAGGTCGAGAACCAATCTTTCTGTAGTACATCTTGAAGTTGAACCTCTGTACCATCGACGATAATCGTGAGATATTTTTGCGTTTCATTCTGAAGCCGCTCTCGGATTTTTGTTGCAGCGTCGCAGTCAAAACGAATATTGAACGCAATGCGCCCGTCTTCGATGAGTCTATCAGCCTTTGGCGCTGGTTCGACGCATCCTTCGGCAAATCGTTCATACTGAACTTTATATTGGCCTTCGGGCAAACCCTGATATGTCTGAGGAGTGACATCCGTCACGATGAAATCCTCTGGCCCCGTGAGTGTAAATACTGTTCCTGGTGGATCGCTTTGCACAGAGATCGTTCCGATTTTATCGAGTCGATAGTGGATGACGATGCGAATAGTATCACCAGGATACGCAGAAAATGGCGTTTGCTGACGTTCAAGGTACCGGTCGAGTATGCCGTTTTTGTAGATGCGAATGGTGGAGATTGCACCGCTCGGTAGATTGGAATAAATCACGTAGTTGCCACTTGGTGTATTCGCAATTGTTTCCGATTCGTCACCTCCTATAATTTTCGTGTGATCGGGCGTCGAGAGTATCCACGTGCCACGTGATCCATTGATTGTGACTTGTTCAATAATGATGGTTGCACTTCCTTCGGGAATGGAGGTCGATTCTTCTGTCGCTGAAGAGGTCGATTCGTCGTTCACAATGTCACCTGTTGCTGCGAGCGACAGTGTAGGAACAAGGAGAAGTGACAGAAGTGATAGAATGAAGCGCATGCTGAAGTGGGGGATACGTGTAGTATAGATCATGACGATCCACGAGGGGACTGGGCAGAAATCTACTTTCGCATCCTGGCATCGCTTCGTCTACCATGAAGCTGTGTTCACCTTTCTTCGCACACACATTGGCCAGCATCGTATTCTGGGAGGGGCAGCAGTACTGTCTGTGACACAGGCAGGTGCATCGGTTGCGGGGTTACTTCGCGATCGACTGTTAAATCAGACATTTAGCGATGATCTATCGATTGTTGATACGTATATTGCTTCATTTCGTTTAAGTGATCTTCTCTTTCAGTTGACGGTCATGTCAGGCATTGCGACGGTGCTGGTCCCCTTGTTGGCGCGAGCGAGTACCAAAGAGAACGACACATCGAAATTACTCTCGAGTGTCATGGCGATGGGGTCACTCGTGTTTGGTGCAATTGCGCTTGTGTGTGCCATATTTTTCCCGCTCATTGCCCCACATATTGTTGATTTTGACGGAAGTGCACTCTCGCTCTATATCCAGTTTGGGCGCTTGGCACTGTTCACCAATGTGTTGTTTGTATGGGGGAATAGCCTTGGTCAATATCTTGTGTCGGTTCAGCGGTACTGGCTCTACGGCATTACGCCGATTCTTTATACGGTGGGGACGATCGTAGGTACAGTCGTACTGACACCGTATGTCGGTTCGCTCGCACCGATGATCGGGACAGTCGGAGGCGCTCTTGTGTATGTTGCTGTTCGTTTCATCGGGGCACTGCGTGCTGGGTATACGGTCACCCTTTGCTTGTGGCACCCTGCATTGTCAACCATGGGCATGCTCATGCTCCCGCGTATGGCTGCACTTGCCGTGCTCCAGCTTCAACTGCTTCTGTTCGATATGCTCGCATCAGGTTTGCCCGCTGGTTCTGTGACGGTGAATAGTAATGCTCGTAACTTTCAGTCATTCGTTGTGGGCGTGATCGGCATTGCGTTGGCACAATCGGCGTTTCCGTTACTGTCGCAGGCTGCGGCGAAAGGGGAGGGCGATCGTTTTCGATTGTATGTACGCAAGGGGTTTTTGATGATTCTTGCGTTGACCATTCCTGCAGCGATTATCCTTGTTCTCGCAACACCTCTTGCCGTGCGTCTCGTGCATATCGATGCCGTCTATGGAGCGTTCGCTGCCGCTTTGTTGATCTATGCATGTAGTATTCCTTTTGAAAGCCTCAATCATCTCGTGCTTCGTTCATACTACGCATTGCATGCGACGGCACTGCCCGCAGTTGCAAGTGTCATCAACGGAAGTCTTGCTATTGGCGTTGCGTGGTTTCTTGTCTCAAAAATTGGGATACAGGCTATTCCTGCTGGGTTTCTCGTAGGGCAAGCAGTATCACTCATCGGGCTTGTCATAGTACTCCCCTCTGTCACGAGGAAGAATTTGAAGCATGTGTGACCCCTCGGCGCGGCTCGGGGTGACAACGGCTGATTCCACTTATTTCTTTTTCACTTGAGTGAAATCAAGTTCAACAGGCGTTTCGCGATCGAAGATGACCACCAGGACCGTGAGTTTGCCCTTATCAACGTCGACCGAGTCCACCGACCCTTCGTAGTTCTTGAACGGACCATCGACAATGATAACGAGATCACCCACCTGGAAGTCGCTCTTGAATTTCGCCTGTTGCTCACCGATGCGACGCTGGATCACGCCAAATTCTTCTGGCGAAACAGGAACGGGAATATTCCCTGAACCAACGAATCCTGTGACATTGGGTGTATTGCGCACGAGGTACCACGATTCATCGGTCACGCTCATATCGACGAGTACATAGCCTGGGAAGAGCTTGCGTTCTTCTTCGACCGGATCACCTTTTTTAAAGACGAGTTGCTTTTCCTTCGGGACCTGCACGTCGAAGATGTAGTCACGCATGTTGAAGCTCTCAATGCGCTGCTTGAGTGCTGATGCCACGGCATCTTCATACCCAGCGTAGGTGTGTACGACGTACCAATTTCGCCCGGCATTTGGGTCTTGCTTTGCCATGGAATAGTGAGGGAAAGGAGATTTATACGGTGAAGTTCAGCACTTCTTTTAGGAGTGTTGATAGACCAAAATCGATGGCGCCAAGAATGACGGTGCAGACGAGTGTGAACGCGATGACAATGATAGACAGGCGTATGGCCTGATGACGCGTAGGCCAGCGTACCTGGCGAAGTTCGGCGATGGCATCGTGGATGAACGTTGTGAGAGTGTGCATAAGTTGCTATGAAAAAAGCCCTCGAGGGCCTTGAGACCATTATAGTGCATAGAAATGTGTTTGCAAGCGTATTTTTGAGTCCCCGAAGCTTACTAAAGGTCGTATGTTGGCAGTGAAAATGCGTGGATTTTTGACAGAGGAAGGGCAACGAACCAGACTCTGCCTTTGATGTTTTGGTCGAGAACGAAAGGGTGATCGGCACCGTCGACGGTGAAGCTGCGAGAGTCATGGCTCCCTTGACGGTTATCGCCAAGGACAAAATATTGACCATCGGGCACATCGTATGTGATTGGCGTGGTATCGCCACTATTTGGAGGGTGCCGGAAGGTATGCTCGTTGTTACGTTCGTCGAGATACGACTCAGAGAGTTTCTGGAAGGATTCGTCCTCCTTCGAGCGTACATAGACGTTTCCATCGCGTATTTCGATGGTATCGCCTGGTGTTCCAATAATGCGTTTTACGTAGAATTTTGAGGAATCGTTTGGTGGGCGGAAGACGACGATGTCGCCTCGTACGGGGTTACCGAGGAAGTAGGCGAGTTTATTAATGACGATGTATTCACGGTCTTCGAGAGTGCTGACCATTGAATTACCTTCGACCTGAAATGGCGATACAAGGAACGTGCGGATACCAGCGACAATTGCCACAATCACAACGATGTTGAATACAACATCGACGACGTGGAACCAAAACCCTCGTTGTACGGGTGTCTGTGTCATGCCGACGTATCCTAGATCTGGCGCGACCAGCTGTACAGCGGATTGATACTGTCGCACGTGGTTCTCGGGGGGTACACTGCAGAGGATGCTTCAGACATTGTTATTTTCTAAGCACCTCAATGACGACGAGGTCCTCGTGCGAGTGGTCCATAAGCATTGGCTCCTTGGTGTGCGCGCACTTTTTTGGCCCATGTGTTGGATAACGCTTTTTGCACTCCTTGTTGCAGGATTCCCAACGCGGCAAATGGCGATTGTCGGTGCAGTGTTTGGCATACTTATGTTTGTGTGGTGGTTACGAAATTTTTTTGATTATTTCCTCGATGCATGGATTATTACCAACGAAGGAATTATTGATGTTGCGTGGCATGGATGGTTTCATCGTCAATCGTCGCGCATTCTCTACAGTGATATCCAGGGTGTGAGTTATGAAATTAAAGGCATTGTCGGGACGCTCTTGCAGGTGGGTGTTATTTCTGTTGAGAAAATTTCGACGGGCGAGAGCGTCTCGCTTGAGTCGGTTAAACGCCCAAAGAAGATTGAATCGCTCTTACTTTCGTATCAGGAAAAGTATTTGCACAAGAAAAATATGAAGGATAGTAAGCAAGTGCAAGAGTTGCTTGCGACACTGGTAGCTGAGCGTATTCATATGAGTGATAAAGGATTGTTTGCTTCTGATGAAGATAACATATGATGGGTTTGTGGATCGCCATCGGCGCGCTGGTTGTCGTTGCGGGCCTCGTGCTCGCGGGCGTTTTTTATACACGCCGTCGGCGCGGAATGTCTGCCGCTGGTAAGGCGAAGGTTGCAAAAGCGCTAGCCCAGGCTGTGAGCCAGCAAGATCCTGTGCGCCGCGTTCTTGCCGTTGATACGGTGCTTGATCTTGCTCTTACGGAACTCGGTTTCACGGGATCACTGGGTGATAAATTGAAGAAGGCTGGCCCGCGCATTCCAAATATTCAAGCAGTGTGGGAAGCGCATAAGCTCCGCAATACACTCGCACACGAGCACGACGCCACGGTAGGCTCGGCGCAGGTTGATCGTGCTGTGCGTATTCTTGAGCACGCCATCTGTACGCTTTCTGCATGAAGCCCACACTCGTTATTATTGGCCTTGGAAACCCCGGAAAAGCATACGAAAAAACGCGCCATAATGCAGGATTTCACGCTGTCGATACGCTTGCTGAGGTCTACGGCACCGGTGCATGGAAGGCGATGGAGAAGTTTGCAGGTGACGCCTGCGAGGCGCGCATCGGCATTGTTCCTGTACTTCTTTTGAAGCCTCATACGTTCATGAACCTTTCCGGTGAAGCTGTGAGAAAAGTTCTCGATTTTTATAAGCTTGATCCTGCGACGAATATTCTCGTGCTGTGCGACGATATCGATTTGCCTCTCGGAACCCCGCGCCTGCGCAAATCTGGGAGCGCCGGAACGCATAACGGCCTCAAGTCGATCATCGAACACATCGGCGAAGGATTCCCGCGTCTTCGACTAGGTATTGGCCCCAAGCCCGAGAAGGTCGACCTCGCTGCGTGGGTGACGAGTGCATTCTCGAGTGATGAACGAAAGGTGATGGACGGGCTGTATGCGGTTGTGCCCGAGATCGTGAAGGGGTTTGTGTTGGAGTTGTAAACTTTTTTCGCTCTACACGAAGCAACCCCCTCCCGGTTGTGTTGGGAGAGGGTCGCTCGTCGCGAGCGGGGAGAGGGTCTTACCAATTCCAGTTCCACCATTCCTTCCAGCGATCGACCCAGTAACGGTCGTTGTACTCGTTGTCGTCGTAGGGCGTGGTGCAGCCTGGATCCTGCGGGTAATCCTTCAGGCCGTCATTGTCGTTATCCACGCCGTCGCTACAGCGAGCAAGGCGGAAGTTGAATTCGTCGTTGTCTTGCGCGCTTGAGCAGCCTGGATCTTGCGGATAATCTTTCAGGCCGTCGCCATCATCATCGAGGTTATTTGAGCACGCATAGGTCGCAGCGCTGTTCGATTCATCTGTATCCGTTGCACTTGCGCAGCCAGGATCGGATGGGAAGTCGACAAGACCGTCGCTGTCATTATCAGCACCATCAGCGCAGGCATACGTCACTCCTTGGTTTTGCTCGTTATTATCGTCTGCGTTCACGCAGCCCGGATCCTGCGGATGATCCTTCAGGCCATCGCCGTCGTTATCGAGACCGTCGCGGCACTGAGGCACGAACATGTTGTTGTATTCGTCGTTGTCCGTCGCGCTCTGGCAGCCTGGATCCGATGGGTAATCCTTCAGGCCGTCGCCGTCGTTATCGTAGCCATCGTTGCACTGGGCATTGGCGACGAATACTTGGCGGTTGCGGAACGTTGCCTGTGCGCAGGTTGTGCCAGCCACGACCGTGAGGTTGCCGCCCGAAGGTGAAACGAAGTACTGGGTCCAGCCGGATGGGATGATCTCGGCGAGGGTGTGTTGACCGGCAAGAACATTATCGAAGCGTGCGTAGCCCGTAGAGTCATTGTATGCGACGCGCGTGGCATCGAGGACGAACGTAAACTGAGCGCTGATAGGCAAGCGCGTGCCATGGGGATCGAATGTTTCGTTATTGAGCTCAATGCAGCCGTAGAGGGTTGGATCATCGGATTCATCGTTGTCTTGTGAGCCAGAGCATCCTGGGTCTTGCATATCAGTTTTCCCGTCGTAGTCGTTATCACGACCGTCGCTGCACTGAGGGACGTAAGGGTCTGTTTCATCCGTATCCGTTGGGCTGCTGCACCCTGGATCCAATGGGAAGTCGACACGGCCGTCGTTGTCGTTGTCGAGACGGTCGCTGCAGGCTGGGTCATCACCTTCGTTGTTGTCCTGCGGCGAGGAGCATCCTGGATCGTTCATATCAACGCGCCAGTCGCCGTCGTTATCGAGTCCGTCGCTGCACTGCGTGAGTGGTACGTTGTATTCGTTCGTATCGACGGGGCTGACACAACCTGGGTCAAGTGGCCAGTCGATGAGTCCATCACCGTCATTGTCGATACGGTCATTACAGGCTGGATCATCGCTTTCATTATTATCTTGTGGCGAGGAGCATCCTGGGTCGATCATGTCTACTCGACCATCGAAGTCATTATCGATGCCGTCGCTGCACTGCGTCACTGGTGCATTGAATTCATCTGGATCCGTCGGGCTTGCACAGCCTGGATCCAATGGGAAGTCGATCAGACCGTCGAAGTCATTATCTTGGCGATCATTACATGCAACTTCATCACCTTCGTTCGTGTCATCGGGCGTGCTGCA
>CAZLEW010000011.1:3387-5450 GCA_964558635.1 uncultured Candidatus Peribacteria bacterium | reverse complement strand
GATTCGTTTCATCGTTATCCGTTGGTGAAGAGCAGCTAAAGTCCTGCATGTCCGTAGCACCATCACCGTCGTTATCGATGCCGTCGGTGCACTGCGGCAATACATTGAATTCATCATTATCCTGCAGACTCGAACATCCTGGATCCTGCGGATAGTCCGTCTTTCCATCGCCGTCATTGTCGTAGCCGTCTTGGCACTGTGCCTTCGGATTCGTTTCATCGTTATCCGTTGGTGAAGAGCAGCTAAAGTCCTGCATGTCCGTAGCACCATCACCGTCGTTATCGATGCCGTCGGTGCACTGCGGCAATACATTGAATTCATCATTATCCTGCAGGCTTGTACAGCCTGGATCATTGGGATAGTCCGTACGACCGTCGCCGTCGTTATCGATGCCGTCTTGGCACTGTGCCTTCGGATTCGTCTCATCGTTATCTGTTGGCGAGCTACAGCTGAAGTCACTTGGGTAGTCCGTCGCACCGTCTTGGTCATTGTCGATACCGTCTTGGCATTGAGCAAGACACTGAGTTGTGCCTGTGATCGTGACGGGGGCGCTGCAATCATTGTAGTTGTTACCATTACAAAGTTTGACGCTCGTTCCAATCTGGAAGAGTGAATTGAATGCGCTTGTTTGAACCGAAACGGGGCCATTTCGATTGCAGAATACATTCTGCGAGTGTGTGAGTTGTCCGTTCGACGTTACGACGAGGTGGGCACATGTGTCGAAGTTCTTCGCATAGGCGACAGTTGTCGTGCAGCCGTTTGCCGTGACGGACGTCAGCGTGATGTTTGCGGCGTTGTATTCATCATTGTCTTGCAGACTCGAACATCCTGGATCTAACGGATAGTCCGTCTTTCCGTCGCCGTCGTTGTCGACGCCATCCTGGCACTGTGCCTTCGGGTTCGTCTCATCGTTATCCGTTGGCGAGCTACAGCTGAAGTCGCTGGGGTAGTCCGTCGCGCCGTCGTTATCGTTATCCAGTCCGTCGCTGCACTGCGATGAAGGTGCATTGTATTCGTCGTTATCCGTCGCGGAGGTGCATCCTGGATCGTTAGGATAGTCCGTTCGGCCATCGCTGTCGTTATCGATGCCATCCTGGCACTGTGCAAGGGGGCATGTGAGAGAAACAGTTGCAGCGGTCACGCTATTATCAGATGCATTGCCATCTTGCTCTGCACTGGTAACTGATGCCCTGTTTGTGATGGTTGTTGCACTACACGTTGATGTTGCGGGTGTCGTAGAGAACGTGAGGATGAAGGTCTTCTGTTCGCCAGGCGTGAGAGTGGGGATCCTGCAGACAACATCAATGCCTTCCAGTGTGCAGCCGTTTGCTGGTGACGGTGGTACGAATGTGAGATTCGATGGAACACGATCACGTATTTCAACGGAGCGTGCCGTCGCTGTTCCAGCATTAAACACATCGATCTGGTAACGAAGCTGTTGTCCACGGACAATCGCAGAGAACTCCGGTGTTTTCGCGATGCGAAGATCCGGTCGGTCTGCAGGGGATTCATCATTGTCCTGTGGCGACGAGCATGAAATATCTGCCGGCTTCTCGCTCGTGTGCCGTGGACTTGTACAGTCTGGATCTTGCATGTCAGTGCGACCGTCGTTGTCGTTGTCGATGCCATCTTGGCATGGAAGAACCTGGATCGGTTGATCACACACGAGGGTCGAGATCCATTGGTTATTCCCGACGGCGGGGATTGCTTGAAATGTTGTGCCGTTCCATTTCACCATGCCGTTATTAGACGGGCTTGAATAGCCGCATCCACTTCCGTAGGAACTTTGACAGGAAACGCTTGCGACGCGATTGTAGCCCGCCATTTTGCAGATCTGACGAGCGGTTGCCGTATCATTGTAGAGCGCGCTCTCATTCGAGACTGGTGCATATCCGTATTGCGCGGCGTAGCTATTCACGAACGAACGCACTTGGAAGGGGTTGCTCGATGCGACGGTGTAGGTTGACCCTCCAAGGGCAGGCGTACCGCCCGTGACAATGGCATCTGCAGAGTCAACTCCTCCGTCGTTGTCGTTATCGAGGCCATCTTGGCATTGGGCCAGG
>CAZLEW010000011.1:0-3377 GCA_964558635.1 uncultured Candidatus Peribacteria bacterium | reverse complement strand
TTCGTACCAACCTGACAGCCGTAATCGTCACCGTCGGTCGCACCGTCACCGTCATTGTCGATGCCGTCTTGGCATTCGGGTACAGGAGGTTGAAGTGGATCGCTGCAAACGAGTTGTGATGTCCATTGGCCGCCGCATGCGCTTTGAATCTCCATCGAGGAGCCGTTCCAAACTGCGTGCTTGTTATCACCACATGATGAGTAGTTCGTGCGGCCATCGCCGAGCCAGACTGTTTTTGATGATACGACGGTGGAGTACCCAAAGAGGTTACAAGTAGCGCGGAGGGTGTCGGTATTATTGCGTAATGCACCCGAGGTGTTGTAGTCCGTTGGGATGAGCGGAAGATTGTAGCGTGCAAATTTGACGTTCACTTCGCTGCGTACTGTGAACGGTGATTGATCTGCGCCAATCGTGATAGACGATGGCATGCTCGTTGGCAGATCGGCGAGTACCTGATGTGTCAGATCGTCTGGAAGAATTGATGCTTGAGCCGCATCGGTCGTTCCAATGATTGGAAGAACAAACTGCAAAGCACCCACTTGGATATTGGTGAGGACCAAAATCGCCGCAGTGAACGTTGCGCATTTTGCGCGGAATGAAGGGGTGAGTGAGAAGGTCTTCATAAGAATGATTGGAAGATGGCGGATGAAGGAGATGAAGGAAAAGGGCTTTTTATACATCTAAAATGGTTCTATTGTCAAATACCGAGGAGGAATCGTCGGCCGATGCCGGCTCCTGCGCCCATACCAAGGCCTGCGAGGGCAAGAACGGCGAGGAATGGGAGAGATTCGTCGTTCGGGGCAGATTTTTTCTGCTCAACAGGCTTCAAGAACGCATGTGGCTGTGACGGGGCTTTCGCACCCGTTGTCGGAATGATTCCGAGGATACTGACGGTGACACTTTCACATTCTTTACTTAAATCATCGGCTTCGACGCACACCTCATTGCGAACAATCTGACCTGGAACCATGTAGCTCGGTACGGATACGCGATAGCGGAAGGTCTCTTCGTCATCTTCTTTAAGAGAACTGAGTTCCCATTCCAAGCGACGACCACTGCGACTATCTGCGTCACCGTCATTGATGATGATGACATCGGCGGGCAACTGATCTGTCACGGTGATGTTTTTAATTGTGCCGTTACTCGTATTACGGATACGTACCGTGTAGTCGATGATGCCACCTGGGAATACTTCTGACGTGTTTGCGGTTTTTACGAGGTCGATTTCAGCATCTCCTTCATGATCATTATCATCATCGACATCTGTGCGATCCGTTGCGGTGATACCTTCTACTTCGGCAGTGTTGAGGAGTGTGCCATCGGCATCGTCATCAACATCGACGTCGACTTCGTATGTCCGCGTTTCGCCTGCTTCAAATGTTTGATTTTCCCAACGGATCGTGCGGCCATTTTCGTCGCTTTCATTTGGCGAGGCATCCTGAAATTCGACTTCATCGGGGAGTCTGTCGATCACCGTGATATTCGTGCGGCGAACAGTGGATGTGTTGCGAACGGTGATGGTGTACGTCAACGAATCTCCTGGTTCAACGCTCGATTCTCCATCGGTTTTCGTGATCGTCCAGCCACCGTTTTGCGTTGTTGATTGACGGTTTTTGAACGTGACAGTGACACACGATCCGGCAAGGACGTTGACGGTACCGCCTGAAGGTGTGACCGATTGTTGGGTCCAGCCGGTTGGAATTACTTCTGTCACCGTGTGGCTGCCAAGTGTTACGTTTTCGAAACGGGCGCGGCCGAGGCTATCGTTGACTGCCGTGCGCGTGCCGTCGAGCGTGAAGGAGAATTGCGTCACCGGTGTGAGTACGTTCCCGTTCGTATCGAACGTCTCTTTGATAATGTCGATACACCCAAGCAGCACGTTTGGGCAGTTGATCTGCGTCGTGAGCGAGCTTGTGTTATTTGCCGTATTCGTATCAGCTCCCGTCGATGTGACGGTGCCTGTGTTCGTGATGGAGGTTTGCCCGCACGATGTGATCACAGGCGTATTCACTGTGAGCGTGAATGACTTTTGCTGACCTTGTGTGAGCGTTCCTGCCTGGCAGGTGACGGTGCTATTTGCAAGCACGCAGTCTGCACTAGCAGAGACAAACACCAGCCCACTTGGAAGTGGGTCAGACACAACGACATTCGTCGCTGTTGCTGGGCCATTATTTGTAACGCTCAGTGTGTAGTTAAAGTTATCGCCACGCGTGACAGACGTTGGGCCATTTTTAACGATTTGTACATCTTTATCGGTGATCGCTGGGCAGGTGAGTTGCGTCGTGATAGACGATTGGTTATTGAGTGCATTTGAGTCCGTAGAGGTTGATGTCACGATACCGGTGTTTGTGACAGATGTATTCGTACAGGTTGTCGGGACTGTACCCGTCGAGAAGACGAACGTGAACGTGCGTGGGGTCGACGTCGTGAGGGTACCAACCTGGCATGTAATTACGCCGTTGGTTGTCGTGCAGGCCGTATCGGCAGAGACGAGCGTGAGGCCCGATGGCACGGCGTCGCTGAGGACAACGCCATTTGCGGTGGCAGGGCCCGCGTTGCTTACGACGAGCTGGTAGGTGATGTTCGTGCCACGGACAACTGTGGATGGGCCAGTTTTGACGACAGATACATCGGCAGATTCACTTTGAGGACACGTGACCTGCGTCGTGAAGGACGACTCATTGTTTGAAAGTGTCGGATCGAGCAAGTCGCTCTGGACTGCTGCACGGTTCACGATGGAACCAGGAGCACAGGCCTGAGGGTTCGTATTGGGGACTGCAAGCGTGAGCTGTACGGGAATCTGCTGACCGGAGGTCATTGTCCCGAGGGTGCAGAAGACGTTGTTTCCTTGCTGCTGGCAGCGCGTGTCGCTTGATGTCGCTACGAAGGTTGTCCCCACAGGGAGGGGATCACCCACGATGACATTCTGGGCAGAGGCTGGGCCGTTATTCTTCACAACGAGTGAGTAGACCGCGTTCTGGCCACGGACAACCGTTGCTGGCCCCGTCTTCTGAATCTGGAGATCTGCTTGCTGCACATTCTTCCTATTCTTAAACACCACCGCAGCGCAGGTATTCCCTGCAGCAACATTCACCGTGCCATTGCTGGGGGTTACGAGGAACTGCGTCCACCCTGCGAGGGGGGCTTCTGTCACGGTGTGGTTCCCTGGCGTCACGTTACTGAAGCGCGCACGCCCCTGGGTGTCGCTCTGGAGTGTCTGATTGTTGTCCAGCGTGAAGCTGAATGCTGGGAGGGGAGAGACAACGTTATCGTTTGCGTCGAATCCTTCTTTGAAGACATCGATGCAGCCGACTTGGGGTGCAGGACACGTGACCTGCGTCGTGAAGGACGACTCATTGTTTGAAAGTGTCGGATCG
>CAZLEW010000010.1:14747-15162 GCA_964558635.1 uncultured Candidatus Peribacteria bacterium | reverse complement strand
AACAGGATACAAACCTGGCAGCGACCCATCTGCCGAGGCTGTTGCCACGAGCATACTCAGCCTCCCAACACACCCAACAATGACCCTCAAACAAGCAGATGTACTCGTCGCACGTCTCGACCCCCTCCTCCACCCATGACGATTCGCCTCGCTACTCTTGCAGATGCCGATCACTGGGATGCGTACATTGCACGCCAGCAATTCCGTCCATTTTTGCAATCCTGGACGATGGGCAACGTCTATGCCGATACCGCACAGGAACCGATCCGCATGATTGCCGAAGACAACGACGCAATCGTGGGCGTCTGCCTTGCGATTCTCATCCCTGCCCGCCGTGGCCGTCATCTTGCAATCCCCTATGGCCCTGTGGCAAACGACGATGCAATCGCTGTCGCACTCCTCGAAGCACTCTGCC
>CAZLEW010000010.1:0-14737 GCA_964558635.1 uncultured Candidatus Peribacteria bacterium | reverse complement strand
AAGCAAAAAATCATACCTGCAGCTTCGTGCGCGTCAGTCCGTTCCTGCCAGCAGTGGATAGCGCATCATTTCAACGAGCTCTCCGAGAGAAAGACCTTCACCCTACTGCATCGCCACTTCACCTCCTGGCAGAGCATGTGTGGTATCTGCCACTCATGACGCACGATCCGTGGAAAGGAGAATCGAGCGATACCTCACGTACGGAAGAAGAGCTCATGGCGCAGCTTCGCAAAACAACCAGAAACCTCATACGTAGAGCAGAGAAAGACGGCGTCACTATCACCGCATCAACCAATCCCCTCAAAGACATTGAAGAATTCATTCGACTGCATGACGAAACGCGCAAGCGCCATAAATTCACGCCCTACACGAATGCATTTTTCCGAGCACAAGTAAAACACTTCGCCGCTCGCAATGAGTGCACGGTCTATCTCGCACGGTTTGAAGGGGGCGTCATCGCTGCGTCTGTGCACATGCACGCCTTCGGCGAAACGAGCTACCACCACGGTGCAAGCGATAGCACGCATCACAAGATTCCCTCGAGTTACCTCCTCCAATGGACAGCGATCAGCGACGCACTGAAACGTGGCGACCGCATCTATAATTTCTGGGGCATCGCGCCGATGCAGACCGGAGCGGAAGGCGGCCTGGAAATCGCCGACAAGAAGCACCCCTTCGCAGGCGTCACGCTGTTTAAAACTGGCTTCGGGGGGAACCTGTTAGACCTTCAACCCTGCACGGACCTCCCACTCAGTCGCGCGTATCACCTGACACGTTCGTTCGAGATCCTCCGCAAGTGGAAACGCGGCTTCTGATCGCCTATCATCGAACTATGAAGAAAAGCGCAGAACTGGAAGCAGCCACAACACCAGAAGAGAAACTCGACCTCATCGCAACATACCTTGAGCGGATGGACCATCGCGACAAGATGCGCATGTGGGGCGGAGTGGCACACTCCCTCCTTACGATCGTCCCCATGCTCTTTTTCATCTGGAGCACCTGGTACCTCTATGCGCACTTCGACGAAATTATAGGATCAATCATGGAACAATCTGCGAAAAGTGCCGCAGCAGCGACAGGCCAAGGGTATGACGAGATCATGCAAAAGCTACGGGAAGCATTGGGAAAGCAATAAAACTGGCACAGTTCAAGAATGCACTGTAACATCGCCAGCCGCCCTTTTGCAGCACCGTTTCTAAGAGGCTTCGTGTATTTTACGAAGTATAGGAAGCCTCTTAGAAGGCATCAAACAACATTTCTCGAACAATGTGAGGGCAGAACAATGTGGGATTCACTCCGTGTAGTGTTGGTAGTTGGGGGATGCTGCCTCATCGCGAGCATCTTCCTGATCATGGTCATGATGGTCTTCAAGAGTATTGTAGTAGGACTTGTTGAACCCTTCGATCAATCGAAGGCAGAGACGTTCAATCGTATACAGCTACATGATTTCTCGAGAGAGATATCCAAAGCACTAAAGAAAGGGAGGAAGACACTCAAGAAACCAACGGAAACGAACACGTGGACAAACAATCAGAAACAATCGTCCGTTTTCGTTATCGATTTCGATGAGGATTTGACTTGCAGTGGTGCTGAGCAATTTGGATGCATGGTAAGTTACCTACTGGGGATTGTAGAAGTAGATGATCAAGTATTCATTCGTGTAAGGTCACCTGGCGGCACTGTCACAGGATATTCACTTGCAGCAGAACACCTTAAACGCCTGTACATGAATAATACTCATGTAACGGCAAGTATTGACCAAGTGGGAGCATCAGGTGGGTACTGGGTAGCCTGCGTCGCAAACAAAATCATCGCCGCTCCCAACGCGGACATCGGCAGCATCGGGGTTGCCGTAGACTTTCCAAACATCTACAGGTTATTAAGGGTAATAGGGGTCAGATTTCATTCTTTCCATGCCGGAACTCGCAAGCGCATGATTTCCCCATTTAAGAAAATTGATCAAGAGGGTACTGAATGGATGAAACAGAAGCTTGAAAGATACCACGAAATGTTCAAGGCTCACGTAAAGAAGTACAGACCAGATGTCGACATAGCTTCAGTCGCGACCGGCGACTCCTGGCCTGCAGAAGAAGCGCTTGCGCTGAAATTAGTCGATCAAATTGGAACAGGTCAGGAAGCGCTATGGAACTTACACAGTATGGGGCATCACCTCTATACCGTAACGTACAGCAAGAAACACTCTCCTTTGGAGACCTTCGTGAGAGCAAGTGTTCAAGTGATCATGGAAACAATCTATAAACAAACTGACGCCTTCTAGGAGACAAGGAGCAGACAAGTTGTTCCACACAGCGCTATGGAATCATCCCCATAGCGCTTTTGCATGCTTCACTACCCTCCCCCTGCAAGGGCGGGCAGTGTAAGCATGTTGGTGTGCGTGTGATTATTGGCCAGTCGCAAGCTTCACCACTTCATCTGTCGTCATCGTCGGGAACACAACGATGCTTGGTAGTCGTAGGAGATCATTGCGTGTGAACGTGCGCGAGGAACTCTCGCCGATTCCAAGTAAATACCCTGCTTCACTCGCAAGTTGTGCAATACGATCATTCACACCCCCTTGCGGGAATGCAACGGCAATGACAGGCACTTGAGCCTTCTCCTCAAGAAGCTTGCGACTCTGCTGCAACTCGAGCATTGCCTGCGCATTTGTTAATGCGCGGAAATCATCACCCGTGTGCCCCGCTGACTCGAGATCGAATCCGTTCGCCTTCATCGTCAGGAGCTGCTTCTCGGTAATACCACTCAGGCCAAGGTTCGATGTTTCGATAAAGATCGACGCCTTGATACCCGCAGTGTTCAACGCATCAGACACTGCCTGAATATTCTGCGATGTAATGCCCGAAACAGCCACAATCGCAGACTTCGGATTCAGGCGTACGTCGCGACTTTCTTGCTGCTCGAGGAGCTCTGAAAACTGTCGCACAGTCATGAAAGAATACCCCTTCTCTTGTAATGCCTTCACCTGCGCAAGCAGCGAGGCGATCATCGGGCTTGCATTGGTATCGAGGCGATAATGCAGAATGGGTAATTCGAACGTTTCCTGACGCACCTGGAACGATGGCAAGAATGGAGCAAGATACGCATCGGAGATGTACCCCACCTTCCCCTCGAATGCGACCGCTGCCCACCCACCTTGTATCGATGTTGGTTTCACAATGCGCTGACCAGGAATTTCTCCTATTTTCAAACTACTTTGATCAGGAGACTGACGCACATTCACGAAGGAAAAATTCACGTAGTACTGACCGTCGAATTGCTTCTTCTCTTCCGCCAAACGATCGTCACTCGTCACACGCGCGATGTACTGTACTGCGATGAATCCTTTTTTTCCGTTCTGAAGCTGCACCTCGGCCCATGAGGCATCGGGGAATGCGATGACAGAAACCATTGCACCCCGATTGAGTTTTTCAACAAATGCCGACTGGCTACTTGCCCCTGCGCGCACATTTACAAATTCATTCGTGACACGATAGTGATTCTTCTCAGACACGGATTTCGTACGAATTGCGTTGTACTGCGGAATTTTCGAGAGATCGAGAATAATCTCTTCTTGTGTTGCACCACTTCCTGATGGAAGAGGGAGTAAATATGGCACATCAGAACCCGTTCCAGCGACGCCACCAGATGACGTATCATTCGTCGTATCGGCAATCTGCGTGAAGTCTGCAATGTCGTCCTCTGTAAACGATACTTCTTCCTCCTGCGACGCCGTACCGCCACACCCCACAAAGAGGATGCCAAACGAGGCAACGAGCAAGAATGCAACAAGAGGACTTGGACCATACGAGCGGGAACGACGGGAGCGGAACGGGGCCATGGGACGGGGAGGAAAAAAGGAATTACATCCGCTCCGGAACCCGGAGCGTGAGGAGGGATGCACCGCACTGAAGTACGGCAGCAGTGAGAGATGTGAGGTGGAGCCGAAGCCCGCGCGTGGGCTCAACGGCATCCAAGATCGTGTCGCTGTTATAGAAAGCGTTGTAGTGCTGTGCGAGCTGGTACAGGAAATTTGCCAGCTTGTGCGGCAACTTCTCGATCCGCGCTTCGTCGAGTACCACAGCAAATTGCAGAAGGTGCGAGAACAAGCGACGCTCATGGGGCGTCAACATCGCAACATCACCGACGATAATCTCCGTTCCATCGACTCCGCCTTTGCGCAGCACGGACTTCGCACGAGCATACGTGTACTGCAGATACGGCGCGCTGTTGCCCTCGAAACTGAGCATCTTGTCCCAGTCGAAGACCATATCCATCTTGCGATTCTGGCTGAGGATGCCGTACACCAACGCGCCAACACCCATCATCTCCGCTAAGTCTTTCGGGTTGTCGGTCTGAATCGACTCGCCACGTTCCTTAATAATCTCTTCCGCTCGGGCAACTGCTTCATCAAGCACGTGCTCTAACTTCAAAATATTTCCCTTCCGCGTGCTCATCGATTTATCGGCAAAACGCATGCGACCGAAGAGCACGTTCTCAAATGTCGGCAGCTTCCACCCAAGCTGTTCACATGTGGCAAGCAGCTGTTCGAAGTGCAATTTTTGAGCGATATCCGTAAGAATGTAGATCGCTTTTGGTGCATATTCGTCGATCCGATAGCGCATTTGTGCAATATCGCGCGTGGAATACAACGTTGCACCATCACCTTTAAGGACGAGGTACGGCGGCATATTCGACTCCGCAGGGAATTCAACGATAAGGGATCCTTCGTTACCGACCACGAACACCCCTTTCTTTTTTCCTTCATCGAGGATGGGCTGCATTTTTCCTTCGTAGAAGCTCTCACCCAGGTCGAGATCAAACGAAACCTGCAACCGATCGTAGATACCAGCGAGCGACGCCTTCGTTACGGATACGACGTCGGACCAAAATACTCGCAACTCTGCATCCCCTGCCTCGAGCGTACGAAACGCCTCGCGCCCTTCGTCTTCCAAAGACTCGTCCGTTTTCAATTCTTCGTGAAACTTCACATAGAGTGCCAAGAGCTCATCGAGCGTGTGTTCTTTCACCGGCTTCTTCCCTCCCCACTTATTATATGCAACCGCCAACTTCCCGAATTGTGTTCCCCAGTCGCCGATGTAATTCCACGCCAGAACGTTCGCACCGCCGTGACGTTCTATATTCACAAGTGCCTGCCCAACAACCGTGCCGATCACGTGATGAATACCAAGCGGCTTGGCGATGTTCGGCTGCGAGTATTCGATGATCACGGGCACGTCACCCTTCTTCGATTTCTTGGGTTCGATCGCCGCCGCGATGTTTTTCACCTCCGCGAGAAACGCCGACGGCTTCAACCAAATATTGACGTATCCAGCACCGGCAATTTCAACCCTCTCAACATCCACATGCCCCGCCAACGCGTTCGCTAAACCCTCAGCAATCACACGCGGCTGCTTATTGACTTTTTTCGCGATACGAAGCGCGATAGACGTCGAAATATCACCAAAATCCGCGTGCTGCGGAGGACTCCAATCCACCGCTACACCATCGGTCGCACCCTCCGTCAGGAGGTACGTTTCGGTCGCGGAAGTAAGGGAGGAAAACATGGGATGTGAACAAAATTCCTACTCGGAAATTGGCTGAAGAATACCAGCTAAAATCCATGTATCCAGTTGTGAACAATATTTGATCTTGCTCACAGGATTGCTTCATGTGTTGAACACAATATTGTCTCGATTTGGAGGATGCCTCCAAAATGTGCTCATGAGCACGAAAGGTGTTCATTGCCAATGAACCTATAAATATGGTATAATATGCAGATGCAACCGGCACGATTCCTCACCGTTACTCTCACGATGCTCACGCTCACTGCATGTGCCCGAGGCTCATCAACGGCGCAGTCAGCCATTGCACTCAGTGCAATACACGGCGCCGAGTGGGCACATGAACTCTTGGAAACTGGCACAGTACAACCCATCGCTCAACCACGCCCAAGCGCGATGCTCGGCCCGTACATCGCAGCATTTCTCTCACTCCCTCATTTCGAATTATCCCACTCCGCCATCAGCGGTGTGCTTTCAGGTGGTGCGATCCTCTTTCAAGATCACGGCTCCATCCGTGACGAGTCGTACGCACTCCTCGAAGAGCTTGGCCTTATTCTCCAGGTGGATATTCCAGACCGCCTCAACCGCGCACTTGATCGACAACTTTCACTGAACACCTACCGCGATGGCCTCATGGAAACTGCCGTACGCAGCCAAGCGCACGTCACCACACTAGATAATCGAGAAGAGGAAGCGAGCATGCTCGTGCGGGAACTACGCACTCGAGCATCAACGATTCAGCGTACACTCAGCGACGCGCTGAAAGCGAAAGACTATGCAACGGCCAGTAGCCGCCAGGCAGAACTAAGCCTCGTGCAGGGGGAACTTGCCGTTGCGACGGCAAAGCAACGTGAAATCGGCAATATTATCGACCTATTTGATGACTCATTAACGACAGCCGCAGAACGTCTGCAGGCGATCGATGCCAACCGTGAAGCGCTCATCGCAGGGGTCTCTGTTACCAATATTCCTGGCTCCGAAGATATTGGTGTATTAGAGAAGGCAAAGAACAGTAGACGACGTCTAAACCCCATCGATACCTTTGGACCGACGCAAAACGTTCAATAAGACCAATTCTTGGGATATTGGACTAATACAGCGCATTGCTGAATGATGTCTTTTCTGCTATACTTAAGAGAAACAACAAACACACATTCATGGCTACCACTAACGCATCTACGGCTCTGAAGCACCCATTACTCGAGGCAATCGATGAGCTTTTGGGTATAAATCGTACACTGTTAGCAGGTTCCAGCGAGGGCGAAGAATTCACGCTTGAAGATCGTGACCTCATCAAACACTACGAAGAGGGCTTACAGAAGGTGCTCGATATCATTGCTCCTGCAGGCGTACAGATTCGCACGAAAGACATCATCGTGAATGACATGTATGCCCGAACGCTCTACGTGTACAACTGGCCGAACTACATTTATCCGAACTGGCTCGCGCAGACGATCAACCTTGATGCAACGCTCGACATCGCGCAATTCATCTACCCCTCGAGCAACAAGGCGATCATGAAGATGCTGAAGAAGAAAGTTGCAGAACTTCGGAGCTCGATCCGCATGCTTGAACAACGCGGGATTGTCCGCGATCCAACGCTTGAAGCGGCGCTCCAAGATGCCGAAGAACTGCGTGACCTGCTGGCCCGCGGCCAAGAGAAGCTCTTTCAGTTTGGGATGTACATTACGATCTATGCCGAGGATGAAGAGCGCCTGAAGAAAGTACAGACGGATATCGAATCGCTTCTTGGAGGAAAGCTGGTCCTCACGAAACCAACGTACTTTCAGATGGAGCATGGTTGGAATTCAACACTCCCCCTCTGCCTGGATGAGGTTGAAATCAATCGCAACATGAACACATCGCCACTTGCATCGAGCTTCCCGTTCTCGAGCAGCGACCTCACATCAGACCACGGCGTTCTCTACGGTATCAACCGTCACAATGAGGGGCTCGTGATCTTCGATCGCTTCGATCTGCCAAACGCCAATTGCAACTTATTCGCCACATCGGGTGCGGGTAAATCGTTCACGGCGAAACTCGAAATTCTGCGGTACCTCATGCTCGGCGTTGAAGTGATGGTCGTCGACCCGGAGAATGAATATACAAACCTCTGCCAAGCCGTAGGAGGAACAATCGTTCCACTGTCGATCCAAAGTCCGTACCGCATCAACCCCTTTGATCTCCCGAAAGCAGTGCGCGGAGACGATGCGGGACCAGGCGAGATCCTTCGCGCCGCGGCTATCAACCTCCACGGGCTCCTGCGTCTCATGCTCGGACCCATTACCCCTGGGGAGGATGGTGTTCTCGATAAGGCAATCATGGATACCTACGCCCTCAAGGGCATTACCGTGACTGCCGAGAACCCGGGTTCGCTCGAACCACCAACGCTCCATGACTTGGTCGACGTGCTCCAGACCACCGAAGGAGGTGAAAACATGGCACTCGTGCTGCAGAAGTACACACAAGGAAGCTTCGCAGGCCTCTTTGATAAGAAGACGAACGTTGAACTTGATAATCAAATGATCGTCTTTCAAATTCGCGACTTAGAGGAGCAGCTCCGCCCGATCGCAATCTACATCGTGCTCAACTTCATTTGGAACCGTATCCGCGCAGAACTGAAAAAGCGCATCCTCGTGATCGATGAAGCGTGGAACCTCATGCAGTACGAAGACTCTGCACGGTTCCTCTACGGTATCGTGAAACGCGCACGCAAGTACTTCCTTGGCGTCACGACCATCACGCAAGACGTCGATGACTTTGTGGAATCACCGTTCGGCAAACCGATCATCACGAACTCCTCGCTGCAGATCCTCCTCAAGCAATCCCCCACGACGGTCGATGCGATCCAGAAACTGTTCTACCTCACAGATGGTGAGAAGTACCTCCTCCTCAATAGCGGCATCGGTCAGGGGATCCTCTTTGCAGAACATAAGCACGTCGCAGTGGAGGTCATCGCCAGCCCCGAAGAAACCGCACTCGTCACGACGAAGCCGCAAGAGGTGAAGGATGCGAACGATGCGAAGCAGGCGGCGTAAGACACAATGTTCTTTCATCGAACAGAACGCCAAAAGATGGCTTTCATCTGCGATCTGTCTTCAAAGCGATAAAGAATATTTTTGCAGGTCATTGCCCCTGTAAATCATCGGACGTAGGATTATCTCTCATGGCACCCGCCTCCTCAGCACCGGCGACAAAGCATGATGTAGCACTTATTATGGAGCGCATCGGGAACTCCGAAGACGGACTGCGCGCTCAGATGAAGACCTGGAAAGAGGAAATCATCCACGAATTTCACATTGTCGCCGAAGACATACGCCACGACGCATTCGGCATCCAAAAAGACCGTATCGCGGACCATGAACATCGGATCACGCGCTTGGAACGCCAGTCGAGGGTGAAGGCGTAACTGCCTCCTCCACCACCTTCCAGCGTAGCTCCGGCTTTAATTTCCCCGCGACTGCAAAGCCCGCGGCTTTCTTATGCCCGCCACCATCGAGCTTTCCCGCCATTTCTGCAACATCCACGTCATCTCGGAGCGTTCGTAAACTCCCCTTCACTTTACCGTCACGTTCACTCAGGACCATCGAGAACCGCATGCCCGGCACGGCGTTCACATAGTCGATCGCACCAGCGAGCGCACTGGGGTCCGCGCCCGTCGCACGGAAATCCCCTTCTGTCACAGCCGAGACCGCACCACCTTCTTCCGTCACAGTGATTTTCTCGAGCACACGCCCCCACAACTTCAGCGTCGGGATCGTCGCCGTACGAAAGACCGCCGTCACGATCATCTGCTGGCGGGCACCGGCGCGTAGGAGACGCGCGACTGTGCGGTAGACCTCGGCCGAGGTATTGCTATGCACGAGGCCACCGGTATCGGTATAGACCCCCGTGAGCAAGCACGTGGCGATTTCGCTCGTGATAGGCCACTGGAGGGCATCAGCCAACGCGACGACAATTTCGCATGCGGACGCTGCGGACGGAACAACCAGATTCACCGTACCGAAGCCTGGGTTACTTGGATGGTGATCGATATTCACCGTCGGGACCGTTCCATCAAAGAGTTGCGGATGCGTACCCTGGACTTGCGTTAATTTGGGCTCGGCACAATCGACGAATACGACACGATCGCCGGGGAGAATGTCTGGTGCACCCTGCAAACGCTGCGCAGCTGCGATGAAACGGAAGGTATCGGGGCACGGATCAACGCAGTGCATGGAGACCGGGATGTTTGGAAATCGTTGCTCAAGGAGCAGTGCCATACCCGTGAGAGATCCGATCGCATCGCCATCCGGCCCACGGTGACAGATCACGAGCAAGCGCTTCGCCTCTGTAAGGAGGGTTTCTACTGCCTGCGCGTCGCTGACTGCAAGTGGCATAAAGGGAAGAAGCGTACGCAGAAAATTGATTTTGTACAAAAAGGTGATGTTGCAGGTTATCCACAGTCGTGCCCTCACCCCGATCTAGGTCATAGCAGCGCCCCTCCGTGGGCGCGGTACAAGCAATGCAGGTTATTGTTCTTATACGCAGCCGCGGAGGGCTGCTGCTACAATCATTCCATGAAGAAACATTCCATCGTCTTCTGCGGCACACCTGACTTCGCGGTCCCGAGCCTCCGTGCACTTGTTACAAGCGATGTCTTCGACGTCCAACTCGTAATCACACAACCCGACCGCCCCGTGGGACGATCGAAAGAGCTCTTATCGCCACCAGTAAAAAATGCCGCGCGCGAACTGGGTATTCCAGTACTCCAACCAGAGAAACTGAATGCAGAATTTCCGACGATCGCCGCGAGCATCGATCGACCCGACTTCCTCGTCGTCGTCGCGTACGGGCAACTTCTATCACAGGCTATCCTCGATTGGCCCCGCCTCGCACCGATCAATGTGCACGGCTCGCTCCTCCCCCGCTGGCGCGGCGCCTCACCAGTCGAACATGCTATCCTCAACGGCGATACAGACACGGGTATCGCAGTGCAACGCATGGTGAAAGAACTCGATGCTGGTCCACTACTTGGAATGACATCAACGACCATCGGCGAACGCGAAACGGCGCGAACACTCCGTACTCGCCTCTCAACGTTAGGCGCAGCACTGCTCGTCGAGACCCTCTCAAAGCCCCTCACCGAAACTCCTCAACCAGTAGAAGGAATCACCATCTGCCGTAAGCTCTCACGCGATGACGGCAAGGCCGACACAACGACAATGACTGCCAAGCACATCGATCGTCTCGTGCGAGCACTCAATCCGTGGCCAAGCGTGACGGCAATAGTGAGCGGACGCGAGGTGAAAATTCTGGAAACGTCACTCGAACCAACTGAAAACTCTACGGCCGTCGCTTGCGCCGAGGGCACGACGGTGCACATCCTCATGGTCCAGGAGGCAGGCAAAAAAGCGATGACAGGAGCGGAATGGGCACGGGGAATTCGATCATAGTATTATGCCCGCAGGCGAAAGATACAC
The DNA here is from genome assembly GCA_964558635.1 of uncultured Candidatus Peribacteria bacterium. Classification (GTDB taxonomy): domain Bacteria; phylum Patescibacteriota; class Gracilibacteria; order Peribacterales; family Peribacteraceae; genus DALYDP01. The sequence continues at coordinate 3,717 of CAZLEW010000010.1, read as the reverse complement.
ACGTGGCGAAGCGCGGGTCTCGTGGGTCCCGCGCTGCAGCCACACTTTGCCGGGAAGTGAGCTCGTGAGAGAAACCCTGGAGGGGTTTCTTTCACGCCTTAGAGTCGCGTCTTCATCTCCTGCAGGGCCTCAATCATTTTATCGAGATCTTCGACATCGAACATGATCGTCGTCTTCTGACCGCCGCGGGACTTCTCGGAAATCTTCAAGAACTTACCGTTGCCAGATTGCTTCAGATCGATGTAGAACGTGCGCTGACGTGCATGGATCGTCACCGAGTGAATATCATCGGCGAAGCTTCGGTTTCCGCCGCCACCTTGGCGAGGAGCTGGCTGGAATCCTCCACCTGCAGGAGGGGGAACTGGGCGATCGTCGTGGTGCGCGGATCCGCCCGTGAGTTCTGACATAGGATCGAACATAGAAATGGGGAGAAAAATGTAGATATTCGGCCGCCTCGCTCGTTGCCTGTTTGGTTACGCGCTCGGTCGTACTCCGAAGTACTCCTATCTTAGCACGATATGACTTTGGAGACAAAAAAAGGAGCCCGTACGCTCCTGGTGCCTATACCCTATTAATGGGCCGGCGGCGAGGAAAATTGTACGGGCTCAGGATGGAGTCGCTACGGCGGCGTTCCGCTTAGGTGCATGCGGCACTCCTTCTGGTTAGCGGGTGAATACGTCGGTCAGATCAGTATAGTTACAATTTAGCAGCTTATATAGTATTGTCAACTATTTTCTTTCTTGGATTCCAGAGGTGCAAAAAGAATGGATGGATCCCCTACTTTCAGCCAATTTTTGCACCCTCCCCACACCCTCAACTCATCGGTAAACACGAAACTCTTTTCCTTCATATCTTCTGCGTACGGCACCCCCAGCTGCTTACTCATGCGGTACGCGGTATCGGGGATAAACGGCAGGAGCATCAAGGCAACATGCCGAAGCCCTTCCACGAATGTCCCGAGCGTCGCGATGCGAAGATCAGCATTGTCTTTGAGCTTCCACGGTGCCGCGTCATTGAAGGCGACGTTCATGTCGGAGACGGCCGACGTCACTGCCTGCAACGCAGCGTGCATTTCGAAGGATTCCATCTTCGCTGCGTACGTCTTCCACAGGAGTGTCATCGCTTCGGCCTGAGGACCCTGCCGCACCTGCACCACACCGTCGTCCTTCTTCAGAAGCACGAGCGCGCGGTTGAGCATGTTCCCAAGCTGGTTGCCGAGCTTCGACTGATAGAGCTCCTCGAGGCGCTTCCAGCTGAAATCGCCGTCATTGCCGACAGGAACCTCATGACTGAAATAGAACCGTAGAGGATCGGGATTGCCGTCGAATCGTGCGAGTATCTCTTCTGGCTTCACCACGTTGCCAAGCGACTTGCTCATCTTCTGACCGTCGCTCGTGAGGTGCCCGTGTATGAGGAGGCGATCAGGCGTACGAAGGCCTGCCACCTGTAACATTGCTGGCCAGTTAATGGCATGGAACCGCGCAATGTCCTTGCCAATCACGTGGGTCACCTCGGCATCGTCCCACCACTCGCTCTCCGCATGATCCGTGAGGAGGCCAAGGCTCGAAACGTAACTCGTCAAATTATCACACCACACGTACATCACCTGATCTGGATCATCCGGCACTGGTACCCCCCAGTAGAGTGTTTTCTTCGAACGGGAGAAAGAAATGTCTTCCAACCCGCCCTCGAGGAAGTTCAAGGTCTCCTTCGCACGCCAGTCAGGCACGATGACGTACGATCCCTTCTTTGGTTCAAGCAAAGCTTCGACATCTTTCTGCTTGTTACTGAGAAGGAAAAACCAGTTCTCCTCCATCACGCTCTCTGGCGGCTTCTTATGATCCGGGCACAGACCATCGACCAAATCTTTCTCTGTCAGAAAACGTTCGCAGCCAGTGCAGTACAATCCCGTGTAGGTGCGCTTTTCCAAATAACCAGCAGCGTGCAGCTTCTTCCATAGCGCCTGTACCGTCGGCCAGTGGCTCACCGGATCCGCCGTACGAATGAAGTAATCGAACGACACGTTAAACCGCCGGAACAGGTCTTCAAATACTGGTGCATTTTTCTCCACAAGCTCCTGCGGGGTAATCCCCTGCTCCTTTGCGGTCTGCTGGATCTTGATGCCATTCTCGTCTGTTCCCAGATGGAAACGAACCTCGTCACCGCGCAGCCGAAACCACCGGACGATGACGTCCGCCATGATCTTCTCCATGATATGCCCAATGTGCGGGGTTGCATTGGGGAAATCGATCGCCGTCGTAACGTACTGACGCTGCTTCATAGACGGAGCATACCCTATGCACGAGCCCTATGCTCCCCTAATTAAAGAGGAGCGGAAGGAGGTAACCACCGACAAACACGAAGATCGCACTCGTGAGTGTTGCGAGCACAATACCAACGAGACCGTACGTAATGATCGTTTTCGCTTCGCCATACCCTTCTTCACCGCCAATGATCATCTTGATCCCCGCGTAGATAATGACGCACACCGCCGCGCCCACGATGAGAGGAAAGACAAAATTCACGATACGCTGCGAAAAGAATGCCGGTGCACTCGTACCGACATTGCAATACGGAAGCGTCGAGCAAATCGTCTGCCACATCTGATCGACACCGGGGCCGCTGCCGACCTGCGCATGTGCGTGTTCGATGAAGAGTGACAGGAGCGACATACTCACAGCGAGAAGAAGGATGTAATGCCCTGCACGAGAGCGTTCGAAAGATTCACGATGATTGCGCCAATAATGGACCACGTGATGCCGGTACGCGCAGATTCGAACGCACCCGATTCACCACCTGCCATCAACATGCGGATGCCGTAATAGACGATCGCGACGATAAATACAGCGTTGAACATCGTGAGCATCGACCCCACGGCCGCAGTGAGAACGTTTACAGGCAAATTGCCACCGGCACCTGCCCCCCAATCTTGCGTTGCGACAAATGACACAATGAGCTGACTGATAATCGCAACAAAAAGCCCCGCTAATGCATAGAAAATACTTTTCTTTCGATTACCAATTTCCCCCTCGTCACCCATATTTGCCATCAGCCGCACACCCGCCCACACAATGAAGAATACGGAAAGACCCGTCGCAATCTGCAACATGAAGACGGCAAGGTTTGGGAGTGTGTTCATGAAGATATTCGCAGGACCCGCACCGCACCCCGGCTGCAATGAACTGCATGCCGGCGACCAGAGATTCCAGAGATTCTGCGCATGCGCGGTTGGGACCAACGCGCCGATGAACGAAAACACAAACCTCATACGTAGAAGATGGAGTTGAGGAAGCGCAGAATAAACCCAACGAGCGCGATAATAACCATACCGCCAAGCGCCCACTGGATTTTTTCTTTCCCGCCGTCACGATCGAAGCTCGTCATAATGAGCACCCCTCCCCACACGGCCTGCAACACCGCAATACCGCTAGCGACGCCAATCAACCACGGCCAGGACATATTGAAATAGTGGAAAAACGTCTCAAGGGGCACGTCGCTCACCGGCAAATTATTCGTCGTATCATCGAGCGGAGCGAGCAAATGCAGATCGCTGCCGCCACAATCCTTGTTAATGAGCGGATCGGGACACGAAGGAATTGTGACGACGACCTGCGCACGTAGTGCAATCATCGAGATCTGCACGTTCATGAGCGCGAAGAGCACTCCAGCCGCGGCCCACAGACGAATGGTTCGAGAAGATTTCAATCCCTTCAGTAT
>CAZLEW010000009.1:11327-17321 GCA_964558635.1 uncultured Candidatus Peribacteria bacterium | reverse complement strand
ACGAGATTCGATGAGTCGAAATCCACGCGCGATCTTCATGATCCGCTTATCCACGCACTCACCGTGACGCATCGTCACGAATTCCACATCGGGAAAACGGGACTTCGCGTAACGGACGTTCAGAGTGCTGTCGTACACGACGGCCACGATGTGGCAATGGGAACGGCTTTTGGATAGTGCATCCAACACGCGCATGCCCGGCGACGCATCCGTGATGACATGCGCCCCTTGGAAACCCGCGTAACAGGCATCGAATACTTCGACGATCGCATGAGAATATCTATCGATCGCTTTCTCACGACGATCATACGTGGAAACGGTGACCTCATTGACGTCGATTTCGGACAGCGCCAACGTGTAGTAGCCCGTCCTTCGCATTGTTTGGGCGACGATCAACCCGTGTGACATACGCGTATCCTCCGTGCTGAAGTAAAAGAACCTTCCCGAACCACAACGAGTGATTCGGGCGGTTACCATACATCCTCACGATCGTATTGCAACATTTTTTTATACAGTTTTTTCCGCGGGCCGCTGCGACACCTTGACCATGACCCCTCTCACGCGCGAAGCTAGCGCTGATGACGAACATCTCCCCTAACCTCCAATCGGCGCTCGAGAAACTGCGCGATCGCGTGCTGGATGAAAACACCCGCATCAACCTGACGGCACTTCGCGAACCAGAAGCCTGCTGGATCGGGAATGTGCTCGATTCACTCCCCCTGCTCGATATCCTCGAGAAACTTGGCGATGCGCGAACACTCCTCGATGTCGGCACCGGTGGTGGATTCCCCCTCCTTCCGCTTGCGATCGCCCTCCCTGATTGGACACTCACCGGCCTCGACAGCACAGGGAAGAAGATCGAAGCAATCCGGCGCATCGCCGCGGCAGAAGGGATCACGAACGTGAAGCTCGTGATTGCCCGCGCAGAAGACGCTGCACGCGACCCTCTGCACCGTGAGCAGTACGACGTTGTCACGGCGCGCGCAGTGGCCGATCTCTCGGTCCTTCTCGAATACACATCACCATTCGTAAAGCAGGGTGGGCACATCGTGCTCTGGAAAAGTCTGCACGCCCAAGAGGAACTCTCGCGGAGCGCAAAGGCACAACACCACCTCCACACACCATTCGCATTCAGCCATACGTATTCTCTCCCCAGCGATTTCGGTGAGCGGCAATTGCTCGTGTTTCGCAAGGGCGCTGCAACGCCGAAACTCTACCCGAGGCCAGTCGGAGTTCCGGGCAAAGAGCCACTGAAGTAATACCATGTCATGCCTCGGTACAATCCCGCATCGGCGGGATCACTCGGCATGACACATGATTGATTCGGTGGAATCACCTACCTAAATGCCTAACCTCACAATAAAAAAACTGTGCTACAATCATCATCGTATGCTATCGCTGCAACATCTGACGGTCACACTCGGGGGGCGCGTTGTCCTCCGCGATGTGTCGCTCGATCTCGAACCTGCAGATATTGTGTGTATCCTGGGTGACGAAGGCAGCGGCAAAACAACACTCTTGAAACTTCTGACACGGACACTGCAACCTGATGAAGGTGCGATCAAGATCGACGGCGCGTATGTGTCGCAACTTCCACGCGAGGTCCTGCGGCTGTACCGCAGGCGCCTTGGATACCTCGATGAGCAAGCAACACTCGATAGTACTCTTACCCTTGCCCAAAACATTGCTTTGCCACTGCAACTGACTGGTACGCCTGCCGCAGAATGCAATCGAGCGGTCAGCGACCTCCTCAAGCGTTTTCACCTGACGAACGTTGCTATGCAGCGCCCGGACTTCGTTTCACACGGCGAACGGCGCCTCGCGGCTATCGCACGAGCAATGGTGCACGGACCAGCGATTCTCTTGCTCGATGAGCCATTCCAAGGGCTCAGCCACGAAACAACCACACTCGTGGCTGGCTTACTGCAGAATATGCATAAAAAGGGCGCGACGATCATGGTGACATCTGCAGATGCACGCACGGCGACGTACTTCAAACATCCACGCATTGCACATCTGCATCGCGGCAAGCTGACAGAAGAAATGAACACATCGCAACCTGACACGACGCCAACGCGCATTCACGCTGAAGACATTGCACGGATCGCAACCGCGGAACTGATCGAACGCGTCAACGACGTTCAACAGACACCAGATGATTCGACGCTATTGGTGCGAGGAACAAAGAAGCGAATTAAGATCACGTCGGTGGGGTCGCTGTAAGCGCTTTGTACGGTACAAAACAAGGGTACAGTACGTGCTGTCTATGGAGGCGCTTCAACACTGCGATCGACCAACCACGAAGCGATCAACCGTGCTCGGTGGTCTGCGTTCTGCGTGCCGCATAACGATCCTCGCTCTCCTCCCCCATCTCGGCGGCGATACCCCGAAGACATCGCAGAGCACCACTGAATATCCTTCACGAGCACGCGCTGAACAAACTACAGAAGAACCATACGTCCCACTCTCGGATATCGCATCGGGAAGCTCGCTTGTTGGGAAACGAGTACGCTGCGGCAAGAACATCGACCTCGAGATTCATCGGCATAACGGCGAGTTGGAATTCACCGTTAACGGCAAGCGATATAGCATTCAAGCAACCATGGGCGTTTCGGTTGGTCAGGCGGTCGATATGGTAACCAAGAACGACAGTGATTTGCTCCTCTGTGCCCCGGAATACGGTGAGGCACATGTGCATCATTCTGCGATCGAAGATGCCCTCTCCGTCCTTGCTGCATCCAATACTTCAACTGTTACCATCAGCGTATCTGCTCACTTCTCGCCACGTGAAGGCACACCCCTCGAGGCGGCAACGCGATTAAAACGCATGTGGAATAGGTGGAAGCCAGGAGAATGTGAATCGTTCGGTGCGACATTCGTGCGGAAGAATGCGTCAGAGGAATAATCCCTCCCCATAGATCCTTAAGCACCCAACCTACAGCGTTCCGGCTGCGCAATCGCGGCCATGCCTTTATAGACCGTGTCGTAGTTATTGCCCGCGTTCCAGAACTGGAACCCGCAGTGACCAGCGTCGTACACCGCCTGGATCTGATCTTTCACGTTTTGGGTCGTAACGCCGTATCCCTGGATCCACGGGCGGATCTTCCCTTTCTGCTCGTCGCCGAGGAGGTCGTTGTACCCCGTGAGCGTGCGATAGACCAAGTAGTGCATGCGACTTGTTTTGTTCTTCGCGGGATTCCAGTATGCGCCTTCTGCAAACGTCGCAGGGTAGGCCATGGGCGAGATGATATCGACCAGTGGCGCGAAGCGGACAAAATCCTGGCCGAGCGTTTCCAGGTTCACGGGGTAGTTCCAGCCGAGGATCGCGTACGTCGAAATACCGAGCTTCGTCGATGCGCCGCAACGATCAATCGTCTCGCGCGCTTTTGCAACAAACGAATGCACTTTGTCTGCTTTCTCTTTACCGCTGAATACCCCAAGTGCACCAAAATTCTCTGTCGAGAAACGGATGTAGTCGAAGTTCACTTCATCAATCCCCGACTTCGCTAAATCACAGAGCACTTCCATATTGTACTGCTGGGCGAAGTCATTACTGGGGTCGATCCACGTAGCCGAAAGCACAGCGTTACTCGTCGGGTGGCGCACGCTCGATGCAGGGTGCGCGGCGGTGAAGCCATCATCCTTAATCGCGATGAAGCGGCCCATCACGTAGATGCCGTTATCACGGAGCTTCTTGATCGTCGCGGGCAAATCAACAACTGCCTTCTCGAGGTTCAGCTCTTCTGCGATGGGTGACGTCGTATCGAAGTACACGCGTGATCCCTTCACGTCGAAAATCACGGCATTACCACCACTCTTCTTCAAACTTTCAATCGCTTCCTGCAGGTATCCGTCGCTCGCGGCGCGGCCCGATGTCAGGTAGATGCCCATACGGCTACGCGGATCCATGGGTGCACGCGTGAGTGCGGAGGGAGGGCGAATTTTCGAGGTATCAGCATTTGCCCCAAAGAGCGCCTTCAACCGCACCATCGCACGCTGCGTACGACGCTCTGCACCAGTATTCGATACGGTGTTTGCCTCAGACGCGGATGATGACGTGGGTACAATTTGCGCGCGCCTGGCAACAAAGAAGACAGATGACGCATGATCACCATCGGCGAGGGGATCCGCCCCAAACCCAAATAATGGATACGCGATGAGGGCAATCCCGAGAACAAGGGCGATCGTAGCGGTAGGGTGTTTCATAGAGTGGGCCCACTGTGCCGACTTCCGTGTGCACACTCAATAAACATCGCATATTGCCATGGATGATCTAGACCATCCATGGTGCAGCGTATGAAAAACCATCACAACAGTCGACCAACAATGAACTGTGCAATATTCGGGAGAATCACAAGAGCAAGCGTGAAAAGAAGGAGTAATGTCTGACGACGTACGGAACGGCACGGGCGTTGGAGGGTGTGCATAGTTTTAATTATTATAACATATTTTACAAATCTTTCAAGTATCTGGCAAAGTGAGCTTTTAGAGCCTTGATTTCTCATGATAAGGCTGGTACACCACGCCCACGTTTTCACCCATTCACCTATGGCTCCATCATTTGACATACCTCCGGCCGTACAACCGACGCGTTTAAGCCCGTTTGATCAAGTACTTGAACGTGAGCGCGAAGAAGATGCCCGCATCCATGATGCGCTCGCATTGCTGAATCAAGAACGAACCGCCGAAGAAGATGCCCTGCGTGCCGAGCACGAAGCGACGATCGAACGAGCGCGTCTGAAGGGACGTGAAGAATTAGTCCACTACAAAAACACGCACCTTCCTGTCATTTTACAACAAGGTGAAGAGGAAGCTGTGCAAGAAGTCGCACGCATCGAGCGCCAAGGAGCATTGCAGATCGACCGCGCTGCGAAGAATGTGCTCGACGTCGCATACTCTCCCGATTTCCCCTCTCTCCTCTAATATGGCAATTATCCCCATGCAAAAAGTGGCGATCATGTCGCTCAAATCCCTCAAGGAAGAAGTCCTTCATCTACTGCATGACGAAGGAGTGTGCTAAGTGAGTGACACCCGCGAAGGCGGAGGGTCCATCGATCACACCGATGTGAAGTTTCGCAAAGCGGAACTTGAATTCGCCATCGCCGCGCTGCTGCCGCTTGCAAGTAAAAGCATTCGTGCAGCAATGCAGAAGAAATCAACAAAAGAGGAGATTGTGATCTCCGCGCTTCACACCGATATCCGCGGCATTATTGACCAGGTCCATGCGCTTGAGAAAAAAGAACACGATGTACGCAAACATCTGCACGAACAGAAGCAAGGAATGGAAGAATCGCCTGCGGTAGGATCGGGTGTCAACGAGGCGGCATACTTCACGGGAACCGTCCCCCATGCAACGATACAGAGCGGAGCGGCACTGCACGCGGCACACGTACCGACTCCGGAGGAGCAAACAGAAATACAGCATAGAGAGCAGGAGCTCGAAAACATTCATGCTGCACGTTTGCAGCTTGCAGAAGAACTACCGAACCTTTCTCGCTCCCTTATCTACCTACGCTGGCTCGACGATAAGCAAGCAGTGCGCGAAGCAATGCGCGAAACCAAAGGGACGGTCACGCTCTTTGGGTGGGTTGCGAAAAAAAACATGACGCGTTTGGAACAGAAGCTTCACGCACTCTCGAGTGCAACGGCTATCTTGAAAGTGAAGCCCGATGAGAACGAAACGATGCCTGTTCAATTGAAAAATCCGAAATTTCTCACGCCATTCGAAAGCGTCACAAAGCTCTATGGGTTGCCACAATCAACCGAGATGGACCCAACGCCGTACTTAGCACTGTTCTTCATTCTCTTCTTCGCGCTCTGCCTTACCGATGCTGGCTACGGGCTCATCCAAGCGATCATTATTGGGGGGTACCTCCTCAAAACAAAGCAACGCATCCATGACAATCCGCTTGCATGGCTTCTGCTCTTCAGCGGCATTGTCACCTTCTTTGTCTCGATCCCCTTTGGTGGATGGTTCGGTATGACGCCGCAAAT
>CAZLEW010000009.1:5812-11317 GCA_964558635.1 uncultured Candidatus Peribacteria bacterium | reverse complement strand
CATTCATGACCGAAACACGCGCAGATGGCCTGATGTGGTTTAAATACCAAATCTGGAATTTGAGCGACACGCAAGGCATTACCTTCCTCCAGAATCTTTCGCTCACACTGGGCGTGATCCACTTAAGCTTCGGCATCATGCTCTCTCTCTACTGGAAGATCCTTCAGGGAAAGGTCGCTGCAGCCCTCTGGCAAGATGGTTCAACACTCGCGATGATCGGTGCACTCATCTTCTGGGGCTTTGCCCCCGCAGAGATGAAACAGATCGCCATCTACTGCGTCTACGGCGCGGTTGCAGGCATGATTTGGGGGAAAGGCTACGGATCGCCTCTCCTGCAACGCCCACTCTTTGGCCTTCTTCAAACGCTCAACTGGTTCCTCGGGATGATGGGGAACGTCCTCTCGTACCTCCGTATTCTTGCGCTTGGGCTCGTCACGGGTGCGCTCGCATTCACGGTGAACCTCGTCGCAGAACAGATCGGCGCGCTTTTACCATGGTACGTTGCCATTCCATTCATGATCATTGTCTACGTTGTTGGTCATACGATGAATATCGTTCTCAACGTGCTTGGCGCGTTCATTCACTCTGGTCGTCTCCAATTCGTCGAATTCTTTAGTCAATTCTTCGAAGGCGGAGGGCGACCATTCCGTCCATTCTCGAGAACGATCTCATAGTTTGCCATTTTCTATCTCCCACTCTTTCTCCCTCTTCTTATGAAGAAATTTCTCACCTTCCTCGGGGCCATTGCCGCTTCAATGCCGGCGATCGCACTCGCGCAGTCAGCGGACGTTGCAGCGACCAGTACAGGGCTCCTCGATGTTGCCCTCGCGACGTCGGACCACTGGGCACTCGGCCTCGCGTTTCTTGGCGCTGGTATGGCCACCGCTATCCCCTGCTACGGCTCTTCGATTGGTGTGTCGATCGTCGGACAAGCGGGTGCTGGCCTTATTACAGAGAAGCCAGACATGGCTGGTCGCGTTATTACCCTCGCCGTTATCCCTGGCTCCCAAGGCCTCTACGGCATGGTGATCTCGCTCCTCTTCCTCTTTAACTACGCCCCACCAATCCTCAATGGGACAGTTGCCCTCAGCTTTGCAGATGGCATCGCCCTCTTTGCTGCCTTCATCCCTGTGACGCTCGCCTGCTTCGGCTCTTCCCCCTACCAAGGAAAAGTCTGCGCCGCCGGTATGCACATGCTCGCAAAAGATACGGGTCTCATGGGCCGCGTCATCACGCTCGCAGCCCTCGTCGAAACCTATGCCCTCCTTGGCTTCCTCATCTCGTTCTTCATGCTTAACGCACTTCGCGATAGCATTTTGAGCTGATCCCCTCCCTCACCTCCCATGGCTTTCAACGACATTCTGCAGGCTCTCGCCACCGCCACTGACGCTCAGATTGCTGCCGCGCGCACGGCAAAGCAGGAATCGATCGCCCACACGCGAGAACAACTCGATCGAGACACGTCTGAGAAACTCGCATTCTTTGTATCTGAATGTGAGCGCAAGAAGAAGAATATGGAACGCCAGATCAAAGCGCACACGCAGATGCAGGGTCGCCAAGCAGCGATGACCGCGAAACACCTCCTCATGGAACAGGTGTACGCACGCGTCCTGCAGCAGCTTGAAACAATGGACGCCGCACGCACGGAATCATTCCTTCGTCGGCTGGTTGAAGTTTGCCCAAGTGGTGGCACCATTCGCCCTGCAAAAGCCCACGCAGCAATCCTGCAAAAAATCGCAGGAAACCGCACGATCGGCGAAAGCATCACTGCTTCTGGCGGCTTCATTTATGAATCAGAGACGTCTGAACGTCACTGCACCTACGACGTTCTCGTCCGCGATATCCTCCGTCCCGCGACGGAACTGACCGTTGCCTCAACTCTCTTCCAGAGCGCATGACGATTGTCGCAACGCGCACGGGCAATGACTTCTCGTATGCAACGGGGCGTGTGGGCGTGCTACAGCAACGCCTCCTCACATCGTCCGATGTTGACCGTCTCGTTGGTGCGCATTCAGAGCGCGAACTGGAACAAATCATCAGCGAAATACAATTTACGAACGTCGTTGCTCATGATATGGAATCGCTTGATGAGCTCGTGGGCCGCATGGAGTTATGGCTTCACCACGAACTCGAGACCATGCTCCCTGATGCATATGTTTCCACCCTTGGGATCCTCTGGCTGCGCGAAGATGCTCCACTGATTGCGAGTCTCTTAAAGCACCACTTCGGACTGATGAAGAATGACGAAGCAGCCGAATCCCGCTCGCCATCATCCTACGATCCGCTGCACCTCCGCGATCTGATCCTCCACGGAAAACCTCATCACACGCTGCCACAACATCTTATTCGCTTTATTCAGCGGCAAAAACTCAAAGAGCACGTAACTCCGTCGCTCATCGATGCATCAGTTGCCCGCTACGTCGCGCGCACCCAAACTGAGTTAGCAAAGGCATCAGGCAGTGGATTACTCCAGCAGTATGTGAAGCATCAGATTGATTTACAAAACATCCGCATTGCACGACGACTGCAGGATAACGACGATGCCTCGAAGCACTTCCTCCCTGGCGGAGAGGTTGATCCCCTCCTCCTCGTGGGCGACCGACGCAAAGCGGCCGCGGCCCTCCGGGGTACAAGTTTGCACTTTTCTTTCACGGAAGATTTTGAAACGGCAGATGATAGCTCGATCTCCGTCGAACGAAGCCTCGTGAAAGCCCTCGCACACGATATCGCCCAAATGCGCGCCAATATCCTGGGCCTCGAAGCTGCATTCGCCTACGCCATCATCGCCTTATCGCAGCTGCGCATCATCCGTACGATCCTCATCGGCAAGCGTGCGGAACTCACACCCAGCGAAATCCGCGAGATGCTCCCCCCCTTCCTTTCGACCTCTCCTTACGAAGCATGAACGGCCGCATTGCATTCATCGGCCCTGCAGAATCTATCCGCGCGTTCTCGCTCCTTGGTGTCGAGATCGTCGCGGCCAGAACGCAAGCAGAAGCAATCATCGAGCTACACCGTCTGCGCAAGACCATGATCAAAGACGACCGTGGTATCGAACGCAACGCCTATGCGATCATCTACGTGTCGGAGCATCTTCTGCATGACCTCCCACGTGACGAAGAAGCGAAGTTTAGCGCGAGTTTCCTCCCTGCGATTATCCCCACACCCACAAACCGTGGCTCTGCCAACACGGGCGTCGCACGCCTCAAAAAACTCGTCGAACGTGCCGTCGGCAGCGACATTCTGCAATAGTCCTTTCTTCCCAACCCTGTATGTCCTCCTCTTCCATCATTAAGATCTCGGGTCCGCTTGTGGTCGCTAAGGGCCTCACGAATGCCAAAATGTACGAAGTCGTACGCGTCTCGAGAGAGAAGCTCATTGGTGAGATTATTGAGCTCCATGGCGATAGTGCTTCGATCCAGGTGTACGAAGAAACATCAGGGCTCATCCCAGGTGATACAGTTGAACAAACGGGTCAAACGCTCTCGGTCGAGTTGGCTCCTGGCCTCCTCGAATCCATCTACGACGGTATCCAGCGCCCACTTACGCTCATCGAGCGCGAGGCCAAAAGCCCCTTCATCACCCGCGGGATCGTCGCAAACGGCATCGACCGCACACGTTCGTGGACGTTCACCGCCGTCGCGAAAGCTGGCGACCGGGTGGAGGGAGGGATGATCCTCGGAACCGTCCCCGAAACGACACTCATCGAACATCGCGTGATGGTACCGCCAACGCTCTCTGGCACGCTGAAGAAGATTTCTTCTGGCTCCTTCACCGTGACCGATACCATTGCCATCGTAGAAGATGACGACGGTACAACCCACGAGATTCAGATGCTGCAACGCTGGCCTATTCGCATTCCTCGGCCCGTCAAAGGAAAGACCGTCCCCAATGAACCACTCGCAACGGGTATGCGCATCCTCGACACGCTCTTCCCGATGGCCAAAGGCGGTGCGGGTGCGATCCCAGGCCCCTTCGGCGCTGGCAAGACCGTCACGCAGCAATCCCTGGCCAAGTACTGCAACGCGCAGGTGATCGTCTACGTTGGGTGTGGCGAGCGCGGCAACGAGATGACAGAAGTGCTCACGGAATTCCCTCACCTCACAGACCCGAACACTGGCGAACCGCTCATGAAGCGCACCGTGCTGATCGCAAACACCAGTAACATGCCCGTGGCTGCGCGCGAAGCATCGGTGTACACAGGCATCACGATCGCCGAGTACTACCGCGACATGGGCTACGACGTGGCCCTCATGGCAGACTCGACCAGCCGCTGGGCCGAAGCCATGCGCGAAATGTCTGGCCGCCTCGAAGAAATGCCAGGTGAAGAAGGCTACCCCGCGTACCTTGGTTCCCGTACAGCAGGATTCTACGAACGTGCAGGTGCGGTGAAATGCATCGGATCGGACGATCGCACAGGGTCGCTCTCGGTGATTGGTGCTGTCTCGCCGCCGGGTGGTGACTTCTCAGAACCTGTGACTCAAAACACGCTCCGCGTGACGAAAGTGTTCTGGGCCCTCGATGCCAAGCTCGCCTACAAGCGTCACTTCCCCGCTATCAACTGGCTCCAAAGCTACACGCTCTACGGCGACGACCTCAAAGCATTCTTCGACCGCACGGTCGATCCGTCGTATGTGCAGAATCGCGACCGCGCCATGAAGATCCTGCAGGATGAATCGAAACTCGAAGAAATTGTCCGCCTCGTTGGGACGGAATCACTCTCGGCCAAAGACCAGCTCACCCTCGAGGTTGCGCGCATCCTCCGTGAAGACTTCCTCTTCCAGAACGCCTTTGATCCAGCGGATGCGTACACATCGATCGCGAAGCAACACCGACTGCTCAAGGCGATCATGCTCTACCTCGATCTAGCGACGGAACTCTCAGCCCGTGAAGATTTCTCGGTCTCGCAGCTACGAGACTTACCCATAAAAGAAGAACTCTCGAAAGCCCACTTAATCCCTGAAACCGAGCTCGCGACATTCGACGATCTTGAAAAGAACATCACGCTCCAGCTCCGTTCGATTCATTCCATCGCGTGACCCTCCTCCTCAGCCCTCCCCCCACTCCGTATGTCGATCACCGCCTACAAAACCGTCTCCGACGTCGCCGGCCCGCTCCTCATCGTCCGTTCGGTCGAGGGAATCGCCTACGACGAGCTCTGTGAAGTTGAAATGCCGAACGGTGAGAAGCGCCTCGGGAAAGTCCTCGAAGCACGGGCCGATATGGCCGTAGTGCAGCTCTTCGAATCGACCCAGGGTCTACAAACCACTGGCCTCAAAGTGCGCTTCCTCGGTCGTCCGTTCCAACTGAGCGTCTCAGAAGAAATGCTCGGCCGCACATTCTCTGGCTCAGGAACGCCACTCGACGGCGGCAGTGCCGTGGTCCCCGAGGCCGTGCTCGATATCAACGGTAACCCCATCAACCCCGCAAGTCGCGAATTCCCGGATGACTTTATCCAGACTGGTATCTCGACGATCGACGTTCTTAACACACTCGTTCGCGGCC
>CAZLEW010000009.1:0-5802 GCA_964558635.1 uncultured Candidatus Peribacteria bacterium | reverse complement strand
TGGTCTTCCTCATAGTGTGCTCGCTGCTCAAATCGCTCGCCAGGCGCGCGTGCTCACGCAGGAAGACCGTGACTCGCACGGCAAGGTGAGTGGCAAGGAAGATGGTAAATTTGCTGTCGTCTTTGCGGCTATGGGTGTCACATTCCAAGAGGCTGAATACTTCAAACATGAATTCGAAAAGACAGGCGCCCTCGCGCGCACGGTGCTCTTCCTCAATACTGCCGATAACCCCGTCGTCGAACGTATCGCAACCCCACGCCTCGCACTCACGACCGCGGAGTACCTCGCGTTTGAAAAGGGCTATCACGTCACGGTGATCCTCACCGATATGACCAACTACTGCGAAGCACTACGCGAAGTGTCCGCTGCTCGCAAAGAAGTCCCTGGGCGCCGCGGCTATCCGGGCTACATGTACACGGACCTCGCGTCGCTCTATGAACGCGCTGGTCGCATTCGTGGTCGCGACGGTTCCATCACGCAGATCCCGATCCTCACGATGCCAGAAGATGATGTCACACACCCCATCCCCGACCTCACGGGGTACATCACCGAAGGGCAGATCCGCCAGGACCGCGGCTTGCATCAGAAGGGCATCTACCCGCCCGTCATCCCGATGGGATCGCTCTCGCGCCTCAAGGGCAAAGCCCAAGATAAATCGAAGACCCGCGCAGACCACAGCGGCATGGACGCGCAGCTCACGGCAGCCTACGCCCGTGGCGTCGAAGTGCGCGAGCTTGCGGTGATCCTTGGCGAATCGTCGCTCAACGACACTGACAAAGCCTACCTGAAATTCGCTGACCGCTTCGAGAAGGAATTCATCACACAGGGCGAACAGGAGAACCGTTCGATCTACGACTCGCTTACGATCGGCTGGAAGTTGCTCACGGAATTACCTCGCGGCGAGCTCAAGCGTGTGAAGTCTGAACACATTGACGAGTACATGCCGAAGAACAACGCCTAATCACCTATGGCAATCCTTCCGCCTTCGCCCACGGGGCTACGGCGGACAGGGCACTCCACCAAGCACTCATGGCAATCCTGCACGTGAACCCTACACGAATGGCCCTGATGGAACTGAAGCGCAAAAGTGCTTCGGCCAAACGGGGCCACAAGCTGCTGAAAGATAAGCAGGACGGCCTCATGCAGCAGTTTTTAGTCATCATCCGTTCTGCCAAGCAGCTGCGCGAAGAAATTGACCTGAAGCTACAGCGCGCGTTTCGTACATTCATCCTTGCATCTGCGTGGCTCTCGGAATCGGAACTCCATAACGCACTCTCGAGTCCTCAGGCTACAATCTCGCTCGATTACGACATTAAAAGCGTGATGGGGGTGAAAATTCCCGTCTTCAAACTGCGCAAAACGGGAACGATTCGCAGTTACGGTTACGCAAACACGAACGCATTCCTCGACGAGGCGATCGACCTGTTCGAAGAAACCTTCGCCTCGCTTGTGCGCCTCGCAGAAATTGAGAAGCAGGCAGAGCGCATGGCAATCGAACTGGAAACGACGCGCCGCCGTGTGAACGCCCTTGAGCACAAAATGCTCCCCGACCTCCGCGATACCGTGAAGTACATTAAAATGAAGCTGGATGAGTCGGAACGTGCAGGGATCGTAGGGACGATGCGAGTGAAGGCACAGCTGGAAGCGGCGGGAAGATGATATCTTAGAATTATGAATTATGAATTAAGAATACGGAATACGGAATACGGAAAGTTTGAGGAATGATGTACGATGACATCATGAGTGTTCATGGGAAACATGTTGTCCTCACGGGTGGGAGTAATGGCATCGGCTTGGCACTTGCAACGCTCTTCGCCTCAGAAGGGGCACGCGTACAGAGCCTGGATATCGCAGCGCCAGAGAAAGACATCGACGGCGTGACGCATGTTCACTGCGATATTTCGAACCTCAACGATGTACGAGCAGCCTTGGCGCAGGCAGGTGGAACGATCGATTTCCTCATACTGAATGCAGGCGTCATTCGACGTGGACCCATCCTTTCGCACCCCGATAACGAATTTGATCTCGTCTTCAATGTAAACGCCAAAGGAACGTGGCTCATGCTGAAAGAGGGCATGCCGCTCCTCTCGAAGAACGCCACGATTCTCTACGTCTCGAGCTATAGGGCAGGCCAAGCGCCAAACGATCCTGGCCTCTACGCCGTCTCGAAAGCCGCAGGCGAACATCTTGTGCGCTGTGCAACGGCAGATCACCCGAATGTAACCACCAAGATTGCCCAGATCGGTAATGCCGACACCGCAATGGCGCGCTACGACCTGACGCAAGAAGCTCTGGACCAGAAAAAAGACCGCATGCGACCAACGGAGGACATCGCAACGATGCTCCTTCAATTCGTATCATCAGACAAGCATACGCTGTCGTATGACCCACGCACCGACCAGTACGCATTCGGCGCATAAAAAAAGCCGCACGCGGGCGGCTGATACACAATGTTCTACAGATTATCGACTCGAAGGTAGGTCGCCACGGAATTGAATATTAATCAAGCGCGTCATGCGGATTTGGAGTTCGTCACCCAGTTTCGACATACATTGGCTCGAGGTCATGTCATTTTCATCGGTGCGATCTTTGCAAAATTGCTTCCCCATCACACTCACGAACTTCACCGTCGAACCGAGCTTCTCTTCAAGACGGTTGAAGATATTCTCCCACTTCCAATCGAGCGTCTCCTGAGATGCCCCCGTCGAAGACGACGATGATGATTCGAACACGGGGAGGCGCCGGATCAATCGCGCGCAACGCTCGTAATCAGAAGGGCGATTAAACCGCTTACAACGATCAACGCGGATACCCGTGCTCGATTCAACGGATGATGATGTTGATGAAGATGACATCGATGATGAATTCGACTCATCGGCAACGGCGATAGCGGGAACAACTGTCAGGACCATTGATACAGCGGCGGCTGTAGCGAGAGCATGTTTCATCATAGTCAAGGGGGAAAGACATGATCATGGTAGCAGATACCTCCACGAGCGCCGATAGTTGAGTATCAGCATGCAAACACCATCACAAAAAACAGCCAGGTCGATGTGACCTGGCGTGTGTTGATTCCTGGCTGTAGGTGGGGTGGGCTCAGCGTCCTCCGACGTTGTAGTCCCACGTTGTGGAATCCTTTTCGTTTTTCACCCACGTGGGTGAGGTGTCACTCGGGAAGTCGATCCCGATGAGCTCCGCGAGTTCTCGCAACGCTTCGTAGAGCGCTGCATCGGGCTTCACGTCGACTCCCTTCTTTTCGACGAACGTCACCCGAAGGTGCTCTTTGCCGATTTGGAACGCAACAAGCGTTCCACTGGTCTCTGTGAAGATCGGCGCGCTGAGGCCGACTCCACCGAACGAAATGGACTGACGCGTTTCTTTAGGAGATACACACCCATCCCAGTTGAACACTTCATTCGTTTCCTTCTTATCCAACGCTTGAGGAAGTTGGATGACTCCCGCATCGTTACCAGCAGCGAATGTATGGCCGCCTGCATTGAAGACCGAAACAACGGCATCCGAGAATGTGGAATGCTCTTTATTCGGATCGAATCCCTCGACGTTCGCGGCCAGAAATGACTGCCCGCCCGAGAGCGAATCAACGTACCGTGCCGAGAGCACGCCATCAGCAAGCAGCGGCAGATCTTTCATCTTCTCATCGACAATCCGTTGACGCTCGTCGTTCATCGACCTCCACATCCTATTCAAGTGCATCAATTCCTTCGAATTAATACGGAGGTAGTCTCCAAACTGGAAATCATGCTCGTCGGGCGGCAGAGCTTGTTGATACGCTCGACATCGTCGCTCAAACTCTTCCCGCGTGAAGGGCGTAAGCTTCGGCGTCTGAGCCTCCTTACGCACGAAAGCGGGGACGATCTCAAAGAGTTCGGGGTACACAGTTGCCGTGTGCATTTCGAGGTCATACTGCTGCTCCTTTGCCTCAGCGGCGAGGAGCATTTCTTTGACATTCTCTGAGAGATCGTCGTACGAACGATCTCCGTCCACAAATGACTGAACCTCGGCCAAGGCCGCTGCCTTCTCCGCCGCCTTCTCCGCCGCCGCTTCTTCGGCTTTGATCGCCTCGTAGCGATCGAGCCGAGCCTGCTTCTCCCACTCTCCCTTGTAGAAATTGTAAGTTGCATACGACAGATTCCCTACAACAATCACGACCCAGAGCGCGATCACAAAGAAAATAGGCGACAAATCACTGCAAAACTCCCGAAACTTATTCCACATCGATGTTTCTCCTTCACTTTTCCCACCCATGATGCCAAGAATCAGTATTGAGAGCCAAAAAGGCACTTTCCCAATAAAGAGATAATATAGCTATTATTGTATTTATGTCAAGTACACGAAATACAGATGTTAAATGTATGTTTTACATCACAATTTCGTACACCATCGATTGGTAAATTGATACAAAGAGATACACGTTCATGCACCTTCCACAGGCGCTTCTTTCACTTCTTCCTTCAGATTCTCTTTAATGACTTCCGCTTTCTGCTCCTGCACTGCGGGCGTTTCAGTTCCCTTTGCGCGCTGCTGCTTCAGCATGATCGCATGCTCAATCGCGCTCGCCACCGTATCTGGATTAGGAATGTGTGGAATGGTGATAATGCGCGTGGACCCCTGTCCTTCCTTCTCCTGCAGATGAAGATACAGGATCCCACAGCGAACAAGCCCAAGGTACTGCGAGTTAAACTTTGAGGTCGTAATAGAATCAAGGTGAATGGAGTTCATCCCCTGGTGCAAAAAGGAGCGATGATTGATGATGATAATTTTGTCTGATGTCACAATCAGAAAATTATAGCGCCACGCGATGTACGATTTGATGATTTGGTAGATGTACGAGAAAGCGACAATCAGCAAAAGCCCATTCGAAATAATGAGACTCTCGAAACTACTGAACGCGCTGAATCCCATGAATATCGCCGCTGCAATAGGTAGCATTACGGCGGTCTTCCAGATGAAATCCATCACGAACGGCACAACATGCCGCCGGACGGTCATAATCTCATGCTCGCCCTCGGGGATGTACTGTTTCTTCAGAACTTCGACATCCGTCTGGAGTGCTAAAAACCTCATAACGAGGAGTCTACAGGAAACCAGAGCTCTCCCTCATACAATGTAGGCAGAGAAGGAATATTCTAGGATACTGTGAAATTTTGAAAAATACCCCTGCATTAATACAGGGGTATTTTTAGGATACATTTGTTAATCTTTTCCGATTACAAAGTTGATCAGCCTTTTCGGCACAAAATATTGTTGTACGTTCTTACCTTCAAGAGACTTGGTAATTTTTTCAGATGTTCGTGCCAATTCTGCAACAACTTCTTCATTTGTAGCATTGGCAGAATCTACATCAATTGTAGTTCGGACTTTCCCATTTATTTGTACTGCGATCTTCACAACCTGCAACGTCGCAAGTGTTTCGTTGTATTCAGGCCATTCCGATGTATGGACGCTGTACTGCTGCGAAAGCACATTGCACCAGATCTCCTCGGCCAACATAGGGGCATAGGGTGCGATTAATTTACAAAGAATGGTTGCCAACTTGGGAGATATGCTGGGGAGTTTCTTCAGTTTGTTATTGACCAAATCCATCATGGCAGCGATAGCCGTATTAAATTTAAACGCTGCGGTGTCATCCGTCACTTTTTTGATGCATGCATGAAGATCTCGCATCAGATCTGAATCTATTTGTGCATCTGCATCTACACGCTGGACGACCGTCATTATATTTTCCAGCCAGCGTGTGGCTCCTTTGATTCCATCTGCATCCCAGCGTTTACTTTTATCAAA
>CAZLEW010000008.1:0-17763 GCA_964558635.1 uncultured Candidatus Peribacteria bacterium | reverse complement strand
ACGATCGCCCACACACTCAGAACAAACGAGAAACCCCCCAGGAGCTTATCTGCCACAGCAGAGAGCAACCACCCCGTTGCAACACCAATCACAATACCAATGACGCCACCCGTGAGGGTGAGTGCAACAGCCTCGAGCAAAAACTGCCGCAAGATATCGCCTTTCTTCGCACCAATCGCCTTTCGAAGGCCAATTTCCTGCGTTCGCTCCGTGACGGACACGAGCATGATATTCATAATCCCAATACCGCCCACAAGAAGCGAAATACCAGCGACAAGCGAGAGGAACACCGTGAGCCCCAATGTGACAGACCCAACGATCGACGTCACCTGTTCTGCGGAACGCGCTGTGAAATCATCTTTATCTGGGTCATCTGTAGGGTTGTCGATTCGATGACGGAGACGCATGACGGCCTTGATATCCATCAATGCGAGATCTGGATCACCCACGGCACGCATGGTCATGTAACTCAAATGCTTCTGCCCTGAAATGGTCCTTGCTGTGGTGAACGGTATGAGAACGATTGAATCCAATTGCTGCGTCAGCGCGGATCCTTTCGACGAAAAGACACCAACCACTGTCAGTGAATTCCCTCCAATGGTGATACGCTTGCCTAGCGGATCGATGTTCCCAAAGAGATCCTCCGCCGTCGAAGGGCCGATCACCGCTACGGCGCGCGCGCCGTCGTTGTCACTTGGGTCAATCATCCGGCCACCCCCCAGCTCAAGGCCATAGTTACTCGCAAAAATCGGGTACGCACCAAACACAAGCGGTGTGACTTCCTCGTTCCCGTAACTCACGGTCTTCGATACCACGA
Organism: uncultured Candidatus Peribacteria bacterium; assembly: GCA_964558635.1. Taxonomy (GTDB): domain Bacteria; phylum Patescibacteriota; class Gracilibacteria; order Peribacterales; family Peribacteraceae; genus DALYDP01. The sequence goes on along the minus strand of CAZLEW010000008.1, from coordinate 16,946 downwards.
TAATGGGTGTGCTGCGCTCAACGGTCGAGAGTGCGCTCACGGCCTCGTAATCTTCCATGGTAATGCTCTGCAAATTTCCACCAAATTTCTGGAGGCCCGACGGAATCACTTCGACCATGTTCGTACCGACTGATTCGATCTGCGTGAGAATAAAATTTTGAAAACTGCGCCCCATCGAGACCATCAGCACCACCGACGCAACGCCAATAATAACCCCAAGCATGGTGAGGAGCGCGCGGCCTTTGTTGGCCGTAAGTCCTGCAGACGCCGTTTTGAGGAGGTCACGAGTTAGCACGGAATAGGGCAGTAAGAATTATGAATAATTCACTCGTAGCGAAGTGCTTCAATCGGATGAAGTGCCGCAGCTTTACGCGCAGGTGAAATACCAAAAATAATCCCTGTGAACCCCGCCATGAGTACCGACGTTGCGACGGCTGGTATCGAGACAGCAAAGAGATACGTCGCGAGTAGTGTACGAACGAACATCGAGACCACAAATGCGAGTGTGATGCCGCACAGAAGGCCAATGAGACCGCCAATGAGTGTGAGGAATATTGCCTCGAGCAGAAACTGAAGAAGAATATCGCTCCGTGTGGCGCCGATCGCTTTCCGTAGACCAATTTCACGCGTTCGTTCGGACACTGAAACAAGCATGATATTCATAATGCCAATGCCGCCCACGACAAGCGAAATAGCGGCCACGGTTGTGATGAAGAGCGTTAGCCCGAGCGAAACGGATCCGAGGATTTCATTGGCTTGCGCGGCTGAACGCGTGACGAAATCATCTTTCTTCTCATCATCGAGCGGGTTATCGATCCCGTGCTGGCGTCGTAAGAGAAATTTCACATCGGAAAACGCGAGATCAAAAGAATCCGTCGCAAGCATCGTGATTTGATTCACATACTTTTGACCCGACACCTGACGAGCCTTCGTATAGGGCACATAGATACGGTCGTCCGCGTTCTGAAAAAATTGTGACCCCAGTGCCTTGGTGATACCAATCACAACATAGTGGTTGTCACCAATCTTGATCCTTTTTCCGAGGGGGTCTGCTTGCCCAAACAGTTTCTCGCGTGCATCGGGGCCCAGCAACGCAACCGACGCCGCAGCATCATTATCTTCCTGTGTTATCAATCGCCCATCTGTTGCAACAATTGCCTGATTATTAAACAGTTCTGGCGTAACACCCAGGACTTGCGGCGTCCCCTCTTCACGCCCAACACTCACGCGTCCTGTGACAAAAATGACAGGCGCAACGCTCTCGATCGATGAAAGTTTTCGAAGCTCACTGACATCGTCGAATGTGAGACTATCGAATCCTGCAGAAATCTGCCCCGCTCCACCCTCTTGCTGCCCAGGAAAAATAACCATGCTCTTTGGGCCCAGGCTACTAATTTGACTCAAGATGACGCCCGTCATGCTCTCGCCGACGGAACTCATCAGCACCACCGATGCAACACCAATAATGATCCCGAGCATCGTAAGAAACGAACGGGTGGGATTCCCCGATACGCCTCGGATCGACGCGGTGAGGGTATCGGCGATGCGCATGGATTACTTGAGGGAATCACGCTCAACCGCAAAGACACGGTTGAAATCACGCCGATCAGACTCAATACGACCATCACGAATATGAATAATGCGCTCGGCATGTTCGGCGGTTGTTCGTTCGTGAGTAACGAGGATGATCGTATGTCCGTCTTTGTGCAATTGCTGCAATGCCTGCATGACGGCTACACCTGACGCACTATCGAGGTTCCCCGTTGGTTCATCAGCGAAAATAACATCGGGATCTGTGACGAGTGCACGTGCGATCGCCACGCGTTGCTTCTGACCACCAGAAAGCTGGCTCGTGAGAAACTCCGCACGATTCCCAAGTCCTACGGTCTCGATTGCCTTGAGAACGAGCGCATTCCGATCTTTCGCAGGGATCGTCGGATGGTATAGCAACGGCAACAGCACGTTCTGGTACACCGTGGTGCGAGGGAGCAAATTGAATGCCTGAAACACGAAACTCACGCGCGTCGCACGTATCACAGCGAGAGCATCATCATCGAACGCTTCTGTTGGCTTTCCTTGAAACAAATACTCGCCCGTAGTTTGACTATCGAGGAACCCAATGATGTGCATGAGTGTCGATTTTCCCGAACCAGACGGGCCCATAATCGAGACGAATTCACCCTTCTTGATGGTGACGTTAATGTCATAGAGCACAGGCGTGATCACGCCGTCGTTATCGTACGACTTTCCGAGGTTCTTCAGTTCGATGAGCGGATTCGAAGGTTGCGTCATGCTTATTGCTTCACAAGAACAATCACGGTTTCTCCTTCATTCACACCAAGGACCTCAACTGTACTCCCCTCACCTTCCATGCCTGTCTGCACTGTGCGCTCTTCGAGTACACCGTCTTTGAGTATACGAACGTACGACGACTCATCGTCTCTCGTGAGGACGGCGCGGATTGGTATGAAGATGACATCGTTTCTGTACCCCGTAATAATAATCGCATCACCCGTCATCCCAAGTTTCGCACGCTCACTTTCTTTTCGATTGAGGAAGTCGAGACGCACGCGATACTTCGAGACGCCATCTCGATCTGTCGAGGACGAATCGATCTGCCCCACACGCAGGGTGAAATACTCGCCAGGGAAGGCGTCGAGTTTCACAGAGCCACTCTGACTGACCCGAATTTTTGGAATATCAATTTCAGAAACGTACATCTCGATTCGATACGGGCTTTCACCAAGCATCGTGATCGCCGAACCAGTGGGCGTATACTCCCCTACCTTTAGTGGTACCTTCGTGATCGTTCCCGCGACAGGCGCCGTGATAACCGTATTCGCATAATCTGCGCTTGCTCGGGCCAGAGACGCCCGATACTGCTGCACAATCGCACGTGCAGACGCAAGATCCGTCTCCCTCGCTGGTGCCCTTTTCAGTGCGAGTTGCGCCTCGGCGATGCGGAGCGTTGCCTCATACGTCGAGATATCGGCGTAGGCCTTATCACGTGCGCCTTTCGCCGATGTGAGCGCTGCTTCTTCTGCGGCAATCCGCGAGACGTAACCAGCACCCGCATCGCGGAGCGATTTAGTCTCAGATGCCAAACTGTTCAGCGCTACTTGCAAACCATCGCGCTCCGCAATGAGCTGCGTCTTGTACCCCTCACGATCAACATTCGAGAAAGAGCTAGATTCCGGGAGCGAGCTGACGAATGAAAATGCGCGACTGGCAACGTTCCACGCATTCGTAATCTGCATCGTCGCCTTCTCTACCGCGACAAGCGTTTCGGCTGATGTTGATGCTGCTGCGACGGATGTATAGAGCGATGAGAGCTCTCGCTGTGTCGAGTGAATGGCATCACGGATATCCTGGAAAGAGCCAGCGTCATCTTTCACTGCCGCATCGAGAATATCGTTATTTCCAAAGATACCATCAACGGTCGAAAGCGAGTTTTGCGCTGTGGAAAGCTTCTGTGATACGGCTGCCTTCGTAGTTGATACGTATCCAGCCAGGCTGGTATCCACTTCAGCACGAAGAAGTTGGAGCTGCGTTTCTGCATTCTTCACGGCATCTTCTGCCGACCGTAACGATTCCTTTGCCGCTGCGAGCGATGCACGTTTGTTCTGCACTTCTGCATCGGTCACGGCAATTTCTTCTTGCCTCGCACCTGCCTCCAATTCACGCAGATCAGCCTCTGCCTGGGCAACGCGCGCTTGAGCAGATGCGATATCGGCCCCAAGGCCGCCTGCGCGTAATTGCGCCAATTTTTGTCCTGCACGTACGATGTCTCCTTCTTTCACAAAAACGTTGGAAACAATGCCAGAAATCCCAAACTGCAAATTCAAATCTCGCTCTGAAATAACCGTGCCGACTGCATCAACCGTCTGACGCAAATCACCACGTTTCGCTGTATCCGTTACATACTCAGGCTCCGATGGGCTGAGCGCAAACCACAGAATGCCAGCGACAGGCAGAACGACAACAGCCGTGACGATCGTCGCAATCTTATGACGCCAGAGAACATGGAGTGACGTGCGGCTGAAGGCTGAGATGCGAGAGAAGAACGTCATAAAGAAAGAAGAAAGTATGAAATCTTACTGAGAAGCAATGTTCTGTGCGAGTGCTTCTTTCAGGTGCACGAGCACCCGTTCAAGCTGCGATTGATCTTCTGGCGACAGCAGCGAAAAGAGATCGTGCATTACTGCCGAATGCTCTTTCATTGCTGATGCAAGTGTCGCGCGACCAGACGCCGTTAGCCGCACATGGACAAGTTTTCGATTGTCGGGATTGGGAACACGTTCCACCCATTGCCCCTTCACCAGACGATCGACAAACGACGTCGCCGATGGCGAAGAGATATGCAACTGTGTCGCAAACTCTTTCATGGTGATCGAGGGATGCTCAGCAATAATCGCCATGCCATGCACTTGCATCGGATTCATACAAATACTGGCTGCCTTCCCTTTTGTCATTAAATCTCTGCGGAGCGTGCGCGAAATATCCATCCACAATTGGATGATGTGCGCCGATGTATTATGAAGAGTGTCGATCATACGTTTCATAAATAGTTAGTATCATGAATTATACGTCCACTAAAATTATATGTCAATGCAAAACCTATTCCATGACAATATTCGAACGGAGACGAGAAAAAATGGCTATGGGACGTGAAAGAGAGGGCGTATACTGACATCCAATGACGCGCCGACGAAAGAAAGCCTCCCCACGCCGACGACAGCCTGTCGCAGCCCTCGAACCAGGGACGCGACGCATGATTGCGGGTATCGCTCAAACGGCTGTGAGCGCGCTCCTCTTCCTCTCACTCTTTGATGCGGCTGGGCCTACAGGGCTCACGATCAAGGCTGGTTTGCAGTTTGTCTTTGGTGCGTGGGGCATTCTCTTTGCTGTTGGGCTCCTCGCCGCAGGCATCATGCAAGCATCAGGCGAACGACGACTCGATGTCCGGCGCTCGCTTGGGCTGGTCCTCTGCCTCCTCACGTTCCTCGGCCTCGTGCATATGGGTGCCGACCTACGCGAGATGGGCCCACGCAGCACACATCTCGGCGGCGCACTTGGCTTCATGGTCAGTTTACCGTTCAAGCTCTACCTCAGTGATCTTGCTGGGTACATTCTCCTTTCTGCATTGTTTTTAATAGGAATTTTTCTACTCTTCGAACCTGATGTGTCAGGGATTATTGCACTTCTCTCGAGTAAAGAACCACTAAAACTGAAACCTGAGCGCAGACCACTGCGATCGGAGCGAAGCACCGATGAACGCGACGTCGCATCCGATGAACCTGAAGAAGATGCTAGCGATTTGATCGAGGAAGATGGTGAAGCACCAGCGTTAAACATTGTTCGTCCTGCATTCGCGTTAGCGAACAAAAAAACAGGCATGGTAGAAAAACCAAAGGGCTTACCACTGCGTAAAGATGTCTTAGAGATGAAAGACACACGCTTCGAAGAATGGACATTCCCAGGACTCGATCTGCTCGAAGCTGCAGAAAGCGAACTGAAAGTGAATGACGAAGAACTACGCATGCAGGCGAAACTGATAGAAGATAAACTCGCCGAATTTGATATCGACGTGACGGTGAAAGATGCTCGCCCCGGTCCGACCGTTACGCAGTTCACACTCAAACCATCGGAAGGCATCAAGTTGAGTAAGATTGCGGGGCTCAAGGATGATCTCGCCCTTGCGCTCTCTGCCCAGAGCCTGCGCATCGAAGCGCCCATCCCAGGCAAAGACCTTGTAGGTATCGAAATGCCCAACAGCGAACGCACGATGGTCCGCCTGCGCGAAATCCTTGAGAGTAGCGCATTCAACGACAGCGAATCGTCCCTCACTTTCCCGCTGGGTCGCGACGTCTCAGGCGAAGCTGTGGTTGCCGCACTCGACGACATGCCCCACTTGCTGATTGCCGGCGCCACTGGCTCGGGCAAATCGGTCTCGATGAATGTGTTCCTCACGGCGCTGCTCTATCAGAATGCGCCGCATGAACTGAAGTTCATCCTCATCGACCCAAAACGCGTCGAGCTCATGCCCTATAACGGCATCCCTCATTTGCTGACACCCGTCATCACCGAAGCCGAAAAGGCCCTGCAAGCACTCCGCTGGGCCGTGGCAGAGATGGGTCGTCGCCTCCATCGTTTCTCGGACATGGGGGTCCGCAACATCGCCGAGTACAACGAAAAACAGCAAGATGAAGCCCTCCTCCTGCCTCGCATTGTCATCGTCGTCGATGAACTTGCCGATCTCATGATGCGACAATTTCGTCGTGATACCGAAACGATGATCGTCCGCATTGCTCAAATGGCGCGCGCCACGGGCATGCACCTCATCATCGCCACGCAACGCCCATCGGTCGACGTGATCACCGGCCTCATCAAGGCGAACATTCCCACGCGCATCGCCTTCCGCACGGTGAGCTCGGTCGATAGCCGTACGATCCTCGATAGTATCGGTTCCGAAGATCTGCTCGGGAAGGGCGACATGCTCTATATGACAGCCTCGACAGCAAAACCCGTACGCGTACAAGGAATCTACGTGAATACGAAAGAAGTTGAACGCGTGATCAATGCGGTGAAAATTGCAGGTGGAGGGCGCATTACCGAACAAATTGGCCTCGCAGAGGATGACGAGGAAACACCAGGTGATGAATCAGACCTGCAGCCATCGCAAGCAGGAGGGATGGGCCCCTATCAAACGATTGATCTCGATGCAGATGATAATGGTGGCGATGATTTATTCTTCGATGCACTGCGCGTCGTCACCTCGAGCGGAAAAGCATCGGCGAGTTTGCTCCAGCGCCAATTGAAAGTCGGGTACGCCCGTGCCGCTCGCTTACTCGATATTATGGAAGAGCGTGGCCTCGTAGGCCCAGCTGACGGCGCAAAACCACGCAGAGTCTTTGCTGCTCCCGATGCAAACGCGAAGCCTAATGGTGATAGCTACGAGATGTAAGCGAAATATTCCCTTGCGTAGGAGCATCGTCTCTTTACACTTCGTTTTCACATGCCCTGCGAAAAGCCGCCGCCGGACCGTACCCTCACAGGTAGCGATGAATCGCTCCCGAACCCGCCGATGCGTGCAGGCATCTTCGCGACCGTGACGTATACCGAACTGCTGAAAGAGTACATTGATCGCGCCGTCCACGAGGCACTCTGGATTCCTACCCACACAACAGAAACACACGAGCGCACGTTGCTAGCCACGCATGTCACGAGCGTCATTCGGGTGAAAAAAGACGTGCTTGCGCAGGTTCTCATCATTCTCTCGCCGCGCCCTGAACATCATTTGAAAGCGATTGAGAACGTGAGATTGGCGATTTCAATGTACGCCAATCAGGTACATGGATTCTTCCACGGCATCATTACCGACGAAAATCGTCTTCGTGATATCGCTATGGGACACGTATCATTCCCGTATGCGCCTACTTCTCGGAACAACGAACAATGGGAAAGCGATTGAAATAAAAAACGCACTGGCGACGCTTGCGTGCGAGATCATGGTACCGACAGACGTCGGTATCCAGGGCGACTGCGAAGAGCCACACGAAACACTGCACGAGAATGCGCTCTTCAAAGCTCGATACTATTTTCAACGTTCAGGCGGGATTCCGACAATCGCCGACGATACCGGTCTCTACGTCGATGCCATTGCAGACGAATTGGGCGTGAAGACACGACGATGGGGTGCGGGAGAACATGCGACAGACGACGAGTGGCTGACGTTCTTTCTGCGCCGCATGGAACACGAAGAGAACCGACAAGCGAAGTTTGAGTGTGCACTCGCATACATCGATGCAGACGGAAAAGAATATCTGTTCGATGGCGAAAGTCGCGGCACGATTACGCGTGAACCGCAAGCAGCATTTTTGCCGGGATTACCCGTTTCAAGCGTCTTTCTACCCGAAGGATACGATCGTGTATTTTCTGCACTCACACTGGAAGAGAAACACGCACTCAGTCATCGCGGTCGAGCCATCGCAGCGTTTCTCAAGCACGTAGAAAAAGCTTAAGCGTCGAGCGGCGTAAAATCGAGTGCACGAATTTTCGCCCACACGCGGCGTAGGAGATCTTCGAGCGCTCCAACATCGTCGCTGGTCACTTCTACATCGATTGTCGAAGGCTCATCTTTGTCGGACCCAAGGAAATCGAACGTAAACAACACCGCATCGTGCGCAAACGATGTCGAGCGATCGGCGAGGATTTTATAGAATACGAGCTGGTGAAACAGTCCCTCATCCGCGCGAACGGCATCGACGGTGCGCTTCGGCGTTCCGGTCTTGTAATCGAGAATGCGACACTTCCTCCCGTCGATCTCAAACAAATCGATCCGGTCCACTTTGCCCGTCAATGGTACCCCTGGGAGGAGTGGATCAACTGGATCGGGCAATATGGCTTTGATGGTTTTTTCTGCTGAGTACACGATCGGCGGAATGGGGTGACGGGCGGCATAACGCTCCAGTACGATCAAGCCGATACGGCGATAGTGCTCGAGCACTCGATCAATCAGCAGTTCTTTTGACGAAATATGCTTCTCAAACGCCGCCAGAAGTTCTGTGACGGTAAACTCTTCACGATTCTTCCATGCGAGGTTCTGCGCTTCGAGCGCGCTGTGGACTGACGAACCATACGCAAGATGCGCCTCTTTCGCTCGCGGCATGAGGAGCAAGTGATTCCACAGAAAATCCTGCGGATCATCGAGAAACGACCTGAGCGCCGTGACAGACAACTCAAACGATTCGATGCGATCGAGCACGAATGCTCGGAACGCTTCGTCGATATCAAGCGTTGCGCCGGCGATCGTCAGAATCGGATGAAGACCGTCCCCCGCGATCGACTCTTCGATGGATGTTCCGGCATCGGCAATGAATGCACTCGGAACGGCATTCTTCAACTCTGCACCGCTACGCGTCGTTTCAGGGAATGTGAGGATCAACTCGTTCCTCGCACGCGTCATCGCCACAAAAAAGAGTCTGCGCTCATCTTCCATATCTGCTGTCTTCTCATCCTCAACATCGGTTTTGAAAAGCAGGTGATCTGGAAGTGATACACCAACTTGCTTGCGCCGGTTGCCCCAATGCTTGTCTCGAACATCACTCAAGAGCACGAGATCAAATTCTAGCCCCTTCGAGCCATGCGCCGTCAGCAGCTGCACACCATCGGATGTGAGATGTGGCACATCGTACTGAAGCTTCAAGGATTTCTCGCTCAAGTACTGGTCAATATCGTTCAGCAGCGGCTCAAGCGAGGCCCCGACGTGTTCCTGCGCTCGCTGTTTCACGAAATCGAAGAACGACTGAAGCGCAGCAAGTGCTCGCGGGTCAGCCGACGTATCATCTGGCAATGGCAAGAGCCCTGCATGCCGTATGGCTGTCTCAACAAGCTCGGTCACTGTCATCGCATTGCGTTCAAGGTTGAGCGATGCAAGCAGGAGAAACGCATCACGCACACCCGCAGGTAACGCATCCACAGTCCGATGCATGTACATACGAAGAGAATCAGCCGCATTCCCACCTTCGCGTCGCTCGCCCACCGCATCGCGATACGCAACAAACGTCGCACCGAGCTCCGCCGGATGACACCCCATGACGCGCAACGCCGTCGAGAGCAGGGCGTTCGTGTCTAATCCGTCGATCGCACGCAATACCGCCACCAGCCGCTGCACGGACGGCGCACTCAGCAAATCTTGCTTTGCCCCAACGACGGCCGGGATACCCGCGACGGCAAGGACATCCGACAGTTCGGCGACGTTCCCGTTCGTACGACAGAGGACGGCCATCGTGTTCCATGCTTTACCAGCCTCATGAGCTTTTTTAAGGTGATCAACGATCCCCGCGCGTTCAAGCGCAGTATCCGCATAACGGAGAAAACGTGGTTGCAAGCCATGTTCACCTGATGCCGCGAGAAGATCTTTCGACACATCTTCGAGCCGCGCCAAACGCTCTTCATTACGATCAATCACGTTCGATGCCGCATCGAGTATGGCCTGCGTTGATCGATAGTTTCGGGTGAGCGCAACGCGCTTTGCCATAGGATACTTCTTCGTGAATGCGAGCATGTTGGCGATACTCGCACCCTGAAAACGGTAGATTGCCTGGTCATCGTCGCCAACCACGAACATGTTTGGTGCATGATCAAGGCTGACATACGTTGTCAGTGTTTCGAGCAGTGCATGCTGCGATCCGTTTAAGTCCTGAAACTCGTCGACGAGCACATACTGGTAACGCTCCTGAATGGGTGCAAGCATCCAATCATTCTCTTTCAAGACCTGAATACAGAGCAAAATCATATCGTCGTAGTCGTAGACATGCTTCTCGCGGAGCAACTCACCATACCGTTCATAGACATCGGCAAATTCCCGTGCCTGACGGCACTTCCGCATATCATCGATGTATGCCTTACTTTCAGGATCACGTTTTTTGCCTGTTTTCTTCGTCGTCTTGAATTCTTCCTCCCAAAGATCTGCCGCCTTACGCACATCCGATGGCGAGACATTCTCCTTCCGAAGTTGCGAAATGCGTCCAATAACATCTCCACTGCGATCTTGACCGGGCGTGACACGCCCGAGGATCGAATCGACAGGCAATGCATGTAAGATCGAACGGACCATACGAAGTTGCTCAAGATCACTCACTTGCTCGCCTGCGGATAAATCGAGGAAGAGACTCGGGTGTTGCTGGATGATATCGTTACAAAATCCGTGAATGGTGTTCACGGCGATGCCGTAGGCATCCGGGCCAATGAGCTTCCGGAGACGATCGCGCATGGCTTTCACACCCGCAGTCGAAAACGTGAGGCAGAGGATGTTGCCGGGGTTTGCCTGGGTTTTTCGGAGGATGTTCGCCGTCCGCATGGCAAGCACTTGGGTCTTCCCTGTCCCTGGCCCCGCAATCACAAGCACCGGCCCTTCGATGGCGTCTACCGCAGAACGTTGCTCATCGTTTAACTTGAGATATTCAGATTGAAAGGCATCTTCTGTGTCTTTCCGTATATCATCAGCAGATCGCTTCGGAAGGCGTTTTTCAGGCATAGCGGTATACTAGCCCTCGTTCACCAGAACATGATTTGACAATAGGAGATACAAGGTATATAAAGGCTTTAGAGCATGCGATAAAAAACGCATGCCTGCAACGATGGTCGAGACGCGAACTTTCCCCTCGCGTCTCGATCTCACCCCCTGGTATGCATTGTGTGCAAACCAGGGGTGTTTTTTTAACGTTCATCGTCCTCTTTCTCGAAGGCGCAGTGATCGCACTTGAGGATCGCCATACCGTCTTTCATGATCGGGTTCAGCATCCCCTTCTTACACTTCTGACAGATGAAACTCTGCGCGAAGGATGGAACAGGCGAGAAACCCACGCGCTTTGGCGGGAGCCCATGCTCGCGAATCGTGAGACTGCGGGGGTGATCACGCATCTTCTGCAGCACCTTTGCTTCGATCTGACGAATACGTTCACGCGTAACGCCAAACTCTTGGCCAACTTCCTCGAGCGTATGACCAATGCCATCGGCGAGGCCGAAGCGCATCTCGATGATCTTACGCTCACGCGGCGTGAGGAATTCAAGCATCGCGTGCACGTTCTCTTTCTTCAGCTGACGGTTCGTGGCTTCAAATGGGTTGATTGCCTCTTCGTCTTCGATGAAATCACCGAGCTTGCTATCTTCCTCGGAACCGACCGGCGCCTCAAGCGAGACGATGTCTTGGCTGATCTTCTGGATGTGCTGGACTTTCTTAATATCCATTTCCATTTCGACCGCAAGCTCCTCGAGCGTTGGTTCACGACCAAGCTCCTGCACCAAACGACGCTGCGTATGCGTGAGTTTGTTGATCGTTTCGACCATGTGGACTGGAATACGAATCGTGCGAGCTTGGTCTGCAATAGCGCGTGTAATGGCCTGACGAATCCACCAGGTGGCGTAGGTTGAGAACTTGAACCCGCGCTCTGGGTCGAACTTCTCGACGGCGCGGAAGAGGCCAATGTTCCCTTCCTGGATCAAATCGAGGAACGACAGCCCACGACCGATGTACTTCTTGGCGATCGACACAACGAGACGCAAGTTCGCTTCTGCTAATTGCTGCTTGGCACTTGCATCGCCCTTACGAATACGACGTGCGAGTTCGACTTCTTTTTTTCCGTCGATCAGCGGCACACGACCGATTTCTGAGAGATACATGCGTACCGAGTCATTCGAAATTTCGAGCAGATCGACCTCGCGCTCCTTGCGCTTCTTTTTCTTCTCTTCATCTTCTTTTCCGCTCGACGCAATACCTGCCGTCGCGACCATCTGCATCACATCGCTGTCATCATCCTCATCCAGCTTCTCAGCAACGCTGTCGCCATCGGCTTCTTCTTCTCCTTCGGGCAATTCTGTTTCAGTTTCTTCTGCCGAATCCGACACAATATCCGCAAGATCCTGCTGCTTTGCCTCGGGGCCAGCTTTGCTCTTCTTCTCCCAAATGAGGGCATCCTTCACGTCGATGACTTCGATGCCAAGGTCAGTGAAGAGCACGTAGATTTCATCGAGCAGATCCACATCATCCTCAGCATTCGGGAGTGCGCCGATGATTTCCTGGTGTGTCACATACCGCTGCTCACGGCCTTTCTTCACCAAATGGCGAATATCCTCCGGGAACTTCTTCAAATCGTCATCTGTGGGTTGAGCGATGAACTTTCGTGGGTGCGATGCCATAAAGAATGCGTGCAGCCAAAACTGCGGTGGCGACAGTGTAGTGCAACCCCCTTGCAAGCAAAAGGGCAATCTCTAGCCTGCAATTTTGGCTAATTTCAGCACTTGCAAGTATTGAGTTCGAAGCAACTCTTCATCGGCGATATGACCGCCTTTACGCGCAAGCACCATCTCGCGTGTGATGTCTTGTAACTTTTTTCGCAGAATATCGCGATTCGCATTCTGGCAGTTTTGACGAATTTCACGAGCAGCCGTGTTGTCGCTCCAGCCAGAAAAACCATTCTCCTCACAAAAAAGGAGGAGGATGCGCGCACGTTCCTGCACTTCTCCTGGCAGGGTAGAAATATCGAATTGCCCTTGAACAGAAGTGGCCTTGAGCGCGTGAAAGAGTTCGACCGCGGGGCCAGCCTCAGGCGCGATGAGGAGATCAATCATTGCCCGATGTACAGGATAGAGCAGAAGGAGCCCGAGCGAGAGCTCAAGCGTGGTGTAGGGATTATCTGTCCTAACGACAGCAGATTCAGCGTGCACAACCTTCGAATGAGAGAGACGTTCGTGAGCCACCAAATCTTCCTGCATTGCCGTTGGCGTCGTCGACATGGCGGCTGCCGCACGATCGATCCAGAGTGTGCGCTCTGTTGCTGAGGGAATCGACTCGAGGAGTGGCAGCAACTGCGCCAGTGCCGCGCGGCGCGTCGTGGGCGTTGAGAGATCAGACACAGCAATGGTATCAACCACATGTTGCAGATACGGGCGGCTCTCAGCGAGAAGTGACCGGAGCATCTCCGGCGATTCTTGCGCCGCGTCTGCGGGATCCTTCTGCCCTAAAATGACCGCTTCGACAATCACATCATTGCGACTGAGGATCGGGAATGCCCGTTCGGCTGCCGCCTGACCAGCTTTGTCACTATCAAGGCACAAGACAACCGTTTCGACATAACGCTTGAGCATCTTCGCATGTTCCTCTGTCAGCGCCGTTCCGCAGGTTGCCACAACGTTCTTCATCCCCACGCGGTGGCACGCGAGCACATCGAAGTACCCTTCGACAACGATCACCTTCTTCGTCTCGCGCATGGATGCCAGCGCATGGTGCAAGCCATAAAGGACCGATGACTTTCGATAGAGCGGCGACTCTGCGCCGTTCAGATACTTCGCATCATCATCTCCAAGTGTCCTGCCGCCAAACCCGATGATCCTCCCCTGCCCGTCATGGATCGGGAACATGAGGCGATTGCGGAATCGATCGTACGGCCGGTCTTCCTGCAAATCTTTCTGAATGGCAAGACCCGAAAGGACGATCTCTTTACGGCTGAAGCCGGCCTTCAAGAGTGCATCGTAGGTATCCGTAAACCCAATCGGCGACACGCCAAGCTCGAACGTCGCGATCTCTTCGGCCGTCACGCCGCGCTGGGTCAGGTACTCTTTCGCGGGTGACGTCGTCAGGCGCGCGCGGTACATCGCATTCGCCGCGTCTAAGCAATCTCGCAGTCGCTCCTTCTCATCCTTCGTTGGCGTGCCCTTAGGGGTTTCTGGCAGCACAATCCCCGTACGTTCGGCCAAATCGCGGAGTGCTTGAGGGAAATCAACATGCTCAATCTGCTGATAAAACGTAAAGATGTCGCCGCCTTTTTGGCACGGAAAACAGTAGCAAATACCCTTATCAGGCGACACGAGGAAACTCGGGTGCGTATCATTGTGAAACGGACAGAGCCCCACGTAGTTCCTCCCCTTCTTCTGAAGCTGAGTATACGACCGCACGAGCTCTTCGATCGGGAGGCGCGCTTTGATGTCGGCAACGGCGTCCATGGGGGTCGAGTATACCCTACGACTGCTGAATCATCAGTCTCGGCAGGTTATTCTTTAAATTGCCATCTTTCGCCAAACCTCGACCAATACACCGCCCTTCAGCCATGAGGAGCATATCGCCGCGGAGGGAAGGATCACAGACTGTGTCTTTGCCATCAAAAATGTCTGATAGCTGCGAGTCGTTCAGCACCAACGTGCCTTTGGTTGCCTCGTGCCCGCGGAGTGTCGCCGTTTCGTGGGCGATGCGCACGCGGCCGTCTTTCAGCAATTTTGCAAACGGCAAGCCGAGCGAGAAATCCTGCATTGGGAGGCTAAATCGCGCGACGCCACTCGTCGTGAGGAGGACATTCTCCCCCAACTGAAAGAGTGTCTCCTCATCGTGCACCATCGGAGCACCGTAGAGATCGGCAAACAGCTCCATCGCTTCGCGGATTCTCCGTGGCGGCAATGGCTCTTCTTGTGGCTGCACGCGGTCCATATCTTCAGGGTCTTTCGTGGGAGCATTTTTCTGAAGAATGACCGAGAAAAAACCTTCAGTATCAAGCGTCTGCGGCCAGAGACGGACGAACGGGTAGCCATGAGCGGGTAGCGTGTAGCCATGTTCCTTCGCTAGCCAGTGCTGAACGCGATGAGAATCGGCAATCGGTTGTGCCGACCACTCCCCTTCTGGTGCGACGACGGTCACCCGTTCGCCAAATGTTTTCAGCACCTGCAAGACAACGCCTTCATTTTCCTCAGGCGTGAGCGTGCACGTGCTGTAGACGATCCGCCCACCGACTTTTGCTGCGTGAATCGCCGATTCTAAGAGCTGCACCTGTAAGCGCGCCATCTTCCCGATATTCTCCGCTCCACAGTACTCCAACGCGTCACTGTCTTTTCGTACCGTTCCCTGGGCCGTACATGGGGCATCACAGAGGACACGGTCAAACCGTTCGGTCATGTGCTTCGCAAACCATTGACCTACTTTTTTCGTGATCACGACGTTCGTCGCACCGAAACGATGAATATTCGTTTTCAGTGTCCACAAACGATTTTCCTGCACGTCATTCGCAACGATCACGCCGCTGCCACAAAGGGCAGCGGCTACCTGGGTCGTTTTGCTCCCAGGCGCAGCGCTCATATCCAAGACATCATGACCTGGCTCTGCATCCAGCAACGCCGGCGGCAACATGCTCGCTGCTTCCTGCATATAAAAACACCCAACTTGATGGAGAATATCGCGACCGAGCGCACGGGTGCGGTCTTCTCTTTCGATGTAAAACCCCTCCGGGCACCACGGCACGGGCGACAACTCCCACCCACGTGCCTTGGCAGCGGCTTGAAAGTCCTCGACGGAGATTTTCAACGTATTCACACGTAACGACTTTCGAAGGCTGCGCCCACTGATTTCTTTCAGCATCGAAAGATCCGTCCACGCGGCGTAGCGTTCGAACGATGAGAAATCGATGGCAGAAGGCTTCCGATTGCGGGTCATGCGTGCAGCATACAGTATTTTGGCTACATAATGAGACACTTTCACGCGCGCTTGCCAAACGTTCATATCGTCCTACAATCATTCATATGACGCGCCAATTATCCTCACTTGAAGAAATATTTAGAGATATTGAAGGAGTTGATGATGATCAAGTAGAAATCCAGAAAATAGAACACACCATCACACGTCGTGTTCAAGCGATGCTGAAGTATGTTTTTGGTGTGTGCCAAACGAAAACAGAAAAAAAACCAACCGCCGAAAAAGCTACGGAAAGACTTGCTGATGTCGTTGCTCACAACGTGGCCGAAGTCGGAGATCCACAAACAATGATGGAAGAGATGGCAGCCGACGATACGTTTGAACCGCATGTTGCAGACGCGCTTATTTCGATGGAGGAAACACTGCACGAACAGAAAAGCAAGACCTTGCCAGCTGCGAATAAGAAGACGTTGCGTGATCTGTTGCAGCTCCGTACAAAATTACTACGAAAAGCAGGCTGAATTCTCGTGTGTCATCACACGACGACGCTTACGCGGTTTTCCAACACCTTTTTCACTCTTCGCCCTAGAAAAGTTCTGATTATCTCAAATCACAAAACTCACAAGCTTCCCCGGCACATAAATCTCCTTTCTGATTGCCTGCCCTTCGAGGTGCTTCACGACGTTTTCGACTGCCTTGGCGGCGGCAATAATGTCTTCCTTCGACGCACTCGACGCAACAGTAACCTCGCCACGCAATTTACCATTCACCTGGATCGCGATGGTCATCGTATCAGCCACAAGCAAAGCAGGATCAAATGTCGGCCAGGCTTGATCGAGAACAAATGCTTCGCCATCGAGCTTCTCCCATAGTTCCTCTGCAAGATGCGGTGCAAGCGGCGACAAGAGCTTCACATACACTTTTGCCGTCTCGATGGAAACAGACTCGGTGCTTTCACACGCATTGAGGCATTCCATCAGGGCACTGATCG